>JBEKJA010000193.1:0-5828 GCA_050011475.1 Syntrophales bacterium | reverse complement strand
GGACCTGAAGAAGAATCCTGAAAAATTAATTAACAAAGTTAGAGATATCCTTGCCATTGATGACATTAAGTCGTTTAATGTGTATTCTGTAGTAGGCAACGAGCTCGGTAAGGATCAGTTTGTAACTGGATTGCAAATATCGTATTTAGACCAGGAACGGCGCTCAAAGAATAAAAAGATTGTCATTAAATTTCTTTCTTTGCGAAGCATACCCCTAATGCTCGCGTCATTGACATCAGCCATTTACAGCGGATTGAATCGGGAAGTAAAATTTTACAGCGGTCTTTCAAAAAGAATTCCTTTTGTAAGCGCCGAGTGTATATTTTCCGATTGTATTCCCACTCTGTACAGGGCCATTATCGTTATGGAGGCGCTTTCCCCTGACTATCGCGTCGATGACTATATCGGATGTACACCCGATCAGACTAAAACTGTCCTGCGAAATATTGCAAAGATGCATGCTAAATTCTGGAACAGGGTTTTCGATGATCCATCCTTGATCTGGATTCCTGACAGGCATCCGCTTGGTTACCTATCGATCCTGAAATATATTATGCTAAAGGAGAAAGCATGCAATGCATTGTGGAAAGCCCTTGATAAATATTTCAGCCATCATCCAATGACCGTGGGCCACGGAGACTGCAGACCTGGGAATATCATGTGGTATAATAATGGGTTGATTGCGCTGGTAGACTGGCAATTTGCCAATGCAAGTCTTGGAACCTGGGATGCTTCATATTGTATTATCATGTCGACTGAAGTAGATGTCAGAAGGAAACATGAAGAGGAGTTAATCAATTATTATTATGATAATTTATCCAGTGCTTACAAAGATTTCTTTTCAGAGGACCTCACCTATTCGAGAGAACAGTGTCTGGAGGACCATCAACTGCTGAAGCTGGTGCTGGCGTTGTACGGATGGGCCGCCCTCGTCACACATATGTTTGACAAATACGGAAACGACCCTCGGGATGTCAGATCTTGGGCAGACAGAATTACGGCGGCGATAACCGATCTTGATGCAAGTTTCGTTTCGAGAAAAATCGATCTACCTGCTTCCATCATTAATGACTTCAAAATAATAATGAGTAAGGCTCGTGATACGACAAAGGATAGATTTGTTTAGCATTGATAACGATCCATCGA
This sequence comes from Syntrophales bacterium, assembly GCA_050011475.1. GTDB lineage: Bacteria > Desulfobacterota > Syntrophia > Syntrophales > JBEKJA01 > JBEKJA01. The sequence continues at coordinate 4,682 of JBEKJA010000193.1, read as the reverse complement.
GGAGTCCTTGACCTATTACGGTAGTTCAAGCATCTGATCAACGAAGAAAAAACGGTCATTCCATTATCAGTATCTGAGAGAAGTATTCACTTACAATATATTGCTTAACATAGAATTACCCGTAATGAATAAATGATTATTAATCATGACACAAGTTCAATTCAGGTAAGTAAATTCTTTGGAGTCTGAAGAGATGTGGATGATGTAACAACCATTTTTTTAAGGAGGGATCATGAGAAAAGATGTTGATGAGCTTCTCTTGTACCCAAGGGAATGGGTTGATGAGGCTTCATCAGATGTCCATTCGGTGGTACGACGGTGGGCGCAGAAAGAGATTATCGAAAACCGCCTCGAGTATACGCATCAATATAACACACTCTTCGACGAAAAAAGAAAAATCCTGAATCTCACAATCGGTTTGCAGCTGCTGGCGCTTCCTGAAGAATGCGGAGGTGGAGGCTGGAATAGCATGGCTCATGGGCCCGGTTTGGTAAAGATTGTAAGTGAGATTGCCCGTGCGGATGCAGCGATTGCGGTCATTTCCGCTATGACTTATTCCATATTCGGTCTTATTGCCTTTGATGGCCGCAAAAACGATGCGCTTTGCAAAGCCATTGCGCCAATCTATACGGCAGGCGAACTCAGAACGCCGGCCATCATATTACCTGCAGCAGGGATGGTGAATGAGGACACACCCCTTTTCTTCGGTAGGTCATTGCCGGTCAGGATCAAATCGGTTGGAGGCAAGTACGAGCTTTCGGGGGCAAATGTGCGTGCAATTGCCTGCGGACACATGGCGGATCTTTTCTGTGTTGCCTGCGGTGATGAAGATGGAAACCCTTGTGTTGCCTTTGTCCCGACTGATTCGGCCGGGATAAAAAAAGGTCCTGTCGTAAAGACGACGGGCTTGAATACATGCAGGAACGCCGATATCTCCTTTGAAGGAACTGTCATACCCGCGGAGTATGTCCTCACAGATCCCGGCACACTCGAAACACTATACATATGGCTGAATATTTATCTGGGTGCCACGAGCGTCGGGGCGTCCATTAACTTTTTCGAAATTCTCACGGATTGGGTGGAGAGCAGGGTCATCAAGGGAGGGACTCCCATGAAGGAAAATCCCCTGTGCGCATCGGTCCTCGCGGACGTGGCAGAGGAAATTGCTCTGGCGAGAATCCTTCTCTATAACATGACGCGCATCTTCCTGAAGGAAGACCACTGGGGATGCCCTGAAGACCGGGGGCTGTTCACTTATGCGCAAATGATCGGGGCACGCATTCAGAAAAGCGCCATTCTTGCGGTCAACAGGGGGATGGAACTCATGGGATCGGCCGGTTACGCAAAGGAGTGGCACGTTGAAAAACACTGGAGAGATATTAAAACCATCCAGTCGGCGCTCTGCGGTGTTGGCGCCGGTGTCCCGGTGAAGATGGATATTGCCCGGTTCTTTTATGACTGCAAGGAGGTCTGAAAATGGAACCTGTAAACGAATTTTTCAGCGTGTCCGAAGAATACGTATCGCCCATGGAGAGGCCCCTCCGCAGTGTCCTGAGAAACTGGGTTGAAAAGGAAGTCATGCCTCATCGCCGCTTGTATGATGAGGATTGGAAAGAGCACAAATTGATCGAACATGCCTTCGATACCCTGATGGCCGGCCTGGGTTTTCAAAAAGCCATGTTTCCACCCGAAATGGGAGGCTGGGGGCTAGGCAAGTCGGAGTATCTCTTCAGGGCTTGCTATACGATCAGCGAAGAAATAGGCAGGGGCGATACGGGAATTGCCGTTGCATTCGGCGTGACCTTCTGGCCGATATTTACGATATTGATTGATCCTTACGAAAACAAGAGGCTTGCCGCTGAATTTGCGCCCATGTACCGGGACACCGACAAGGCATTCTTTGCCGCAAATGCTATGACGGAACCGCAGGGAGGGGCTGATATTGAAAACATGGAGCTCCTGAAGGGTAAAACCATTCGAACGACAGCGCGGCTTGATGGTGATCAATGGGTCATCAACGGCCATAAACTGTGGCCTACCAATTCGGGAGGTGTGGGAAAGCTCTTCGGTGTTCCATGTACAACGAAGCCTGGCTCCGATGATCCCAACGACTTTGCATTTATTTTTGTTCCCGCAGACACAAAAGGCGTAACGCAAAGCGGGCCCTACGAGAAGGCGGGAATGGCGGCTGATAAAAATGGGGACATCTGGTTTGAGGATGTGCGCGTACCCGCATGGTACAGGGCGCATGGCCCCGGCACCGATTTCATCGCTTTTTACCAGCTGATCTCCCTCGGTCAGGTAGCCAGCATAGCGTTTCTCACTGGGGCAATGATGAATATGTATGAGCGCCTCAATGAATATGTCTCCACCAGAACATACCGGAATAAGCCGCTCAAGGAGCATGATGCCATTGCTGCGGTGATCGGCCGCATTGCAGGTGACATCGATATCTGCAGGATTCTTGGATATGAAGCGGCCATGATTGGTGACCGGAGAAGAAAGCCTTACGGCGATCCCATTACCTCATCACGAACAATAGGGCGAATCAGGAATATCAAGGATTTCGTATCCGACAGGGCGGTGGAAAATTTCGGCACGGCAATGGATATTCTCGGAACCTGCGGGGCGGATCGGGATTGGGATATAGAAAAGCACTGGCGGGACATCAAAATCGTGCAGCTCTGGATGGGAGGCAAGCAGCTCTGCCAGATGGAGGCGGCACGATACTACTTCGATTGTCAAACCCTGTAAGGAGAAAACCATCATGGACTCTCGCACGCAAGGATTGGTGGGAATGATTGGGGCGGTGCTCGAACGGTTTCTTGAAGGGCCGGATTTCAAGGAGAACGTAAAGGCCATGCTCAGGAATATCCATCCTGAGGAAAGTCCCGAATTGGTGAGAACGATCCTCTGGAAAGATACCGATTTCATACTGGCAATCGTTGCAGCTCTTCCTTCAATCATCAATGTAATGACCAGGGCCGCTGATACAATACTTGCGGAGGTCAATGAAAAATTCTCTCCGGAGTTGCTTAGTGGTTTCGCTAAATCGCTGATCGATGACATGGATAAGGAATCAGCGAAGCGGATCGTTAAAAATGGGGCGGTCATTTGGTCGGTATTATCCCCGCTGTTTGTTGATCTCATGCGCGACATTCAGTTGGGCGAGCTGCCGGAGGGGGAAGGAGGCGACCATGGAAACCGTGGCTATACAGCAAAGCCTTGACAGGATGATCGTTGAAGATTTGATCGGCACACCGGTCGTCAAGGAAGTCCTGATGAGGATGCTCCGTAGCATAGAGTCTGATCGGGGGCGGGTTCTTATGGAAAAGGTCATGTGGAATGACCCGGAAGTCATGCTTTCGCTCATCGGTTCGCTGCCGCACATGATTAATTATACCATGAATATGCTTGCCGGATTCGGTGAAGAGATACGGGAAAAGTTTTCGCCTCAGCTTCTGACGGAATTTCTCGGCAGCATCATAAAAGATGTGGATACGGCACGCATCAGGGATTGTGCTGTCATTTATGCCGCTCTTGCTACGGACCTATGGCATGCATCTCCGGAGTTGCAGGGAAAAATTAAAAATGTCTTACGGGATTTTGCCGAGTCCAATCCGGAGTTCATGGTAAAGGCACACGAGATGGCAGTGAAACAAGCGCCGAAAATGATAGGCGGCGGCATCACTGCTGCAGCATGTTGGATTAATTCCATCGATGAAAAAGATCCACAGGCGGTTAGCCGTTTCGTGCAGGATATATTTCGGAATGTTGATGCGGATGAATTCAAAAAAGCCACACACGTTATCGTTCATGCCTTTCTGGATCAGAAGCCGGGCTTCATATCCTGGGCATGGCGGCTGATTATCTCTCGATTCAAAGGAAGGAAAGTTTGAAGTTCAACACCGGAGGAGTGGCGAAGAACAGGGGGATGTTCTCGGCCCTGGAAGAGGCGCTTGGTACAAAAATCACTTCCTTGGATACAGATCCACAGATCATCGGCGCACTTGGGGCTGCTCTGATTGCGTGCTAGGCGGCAAATTAAGTATGGAACTTTTTACCGGAACGATCGAATTTTTGCGCTCCTTTATTGATGGAACCGATTCCAGGAAAACCTGGCATGAGGATCGCCGCCGGGTATGGCCGGAAGGTGGAGGCAGAAATATTGTTTTAAAAGAGGATATGGGACTCGAGTTGGGTTCTCCGGAGAAGGAATCCCTATCCTGCCTTCTCTGGACGGAGAATCTCTCAAATATTGCAGATGGCATAATTACCCTGATCGGACCGGACTTTTCGGAAAGCGTGGGTAAGAGTCTTCCATTTGGCAAGGTGGTACTGGTGGGAGTGGAAGGATTCACCGAGGAGAATGCCTACGACAGGCACCGGCAAATGGATCTGCTTCGCTATGATCTTGATCTCAGGGGATTCATGATGAGGGCCGTCTCCCAATACATGCGCGAATGGTGTAGAATCAGTATGGGCGCCATCGGGGAGGGATTTAAAGTGCAGGTTCTGGGCTCAGCTCTCATGGCGCTCTTTCGCAGGGAGCTTTTTGTCAAGGCAGTCGAATTAATTTACGTTACATCCAGCACGAACGATGTCAACAAGCTCAAGCAAATAACCTCCCCTGCAGAAAAAATTATCTCTGCAATGAATAAGATGATCGGGGAGATGGACTA
>JBEKJA010000192.1:0-5869 GCA_050011475.1 Syntrophales bacterium | reverse complement strand
ATGAAGGTTTTCTCGGGCGCACTCAGTGATTACCTCGGCAAGCGCAAATTGTTGACGGTTTCCGGTTATGCGCTCTCCGCGTTCACCAAACCAATCTTCCCGCTGGCCACTTCGGTTAACTGGGTATTCACCGAACGTTTTGTCGATCGCATTGGTAAAGGTATCCGCGATGCACCACGCGACGCGTTGGTGGCCGACCTCACGCCATCGCAAATGCGAGGCGCGGCCTACGGACTTCGACAGGCGCTCGATTCGGTAGGCGCATTGATCGGCCCGCTGCTGGCAGTCGCCCTCATGATCTGGTTCGCCAACAACATCAGAGTAGTAATGTGGGTAGCGGTGGTGCCGGCCTTCATTACGGTGGCTTTGTTGCTTATCTATGTGCATGAACCAGGGCACGTGGATGAACGGGCCAAGGCACCGCTCAACGTTGCTAATACCAAACGTCTTCCGTCGCGTTTCTGGATTATCGTACTGTTGGGAGCTGTCTTTACACTAGCGCGCTTCAGCGAGGCGTTTCTGGTGTTGCGAGCCCAAAACGTCGGACTTGGGATCGGCTACGTACCAATTGTGATGATTGTGATGAACGTCCTTTACGCTGGGGCCGCCTATCCGGCCGGGGTCGCCGCCGATCATGTCAGTCAACGCACATTGTTGTTCATCGGGCTGACTTTGCTGATCGCCGCGGATCTTGTGCTTGCCTTTGCCGCATCACCGCTGATTGTGTTCGTCGGGGCAGCGCTTTGGGGGTTACACATGGCTTTTACACAAGGCTTGCTGTCCAAACTTGTAGCGGACACCGCTCCTGCAGAGTTGCTCGGCACAGGTTTCGGGATCTTCAATCTTGTGAGTGGCGGCGCGCTATTGTTAGCCAGTGTTATTGCAGGCTCTCTATGGAGTTCTCTCGGAGCGTCGGCCACGTTTCTAGCTGGCGCAGTATTCGCTTCACTCGCCTTGTTTGGTCTGATCCTGTATCGAAGGAAGCCTTAAGCGTTTAGGAAGAAAGTAAATGAGAGCGTCCGTAATCCTCGATTTTGATTACTACTACCACTGAACAGTTGTAGAAGCACTAAATAATCTCTTCCTTCCTGAAATCTGCATTTCAACATTTTGCCCTTCTATGCTACATTACAGTCCGAAATAAACAGTACCACATAATAGGGTACAGCATATGAAATTCCAATACCAACAGATTGGCATAATTCACTCTCCGTTTAACGAAATCGATGGTATGCCTATTCAACCGGCTGGCGCCGAAGGGATCAAAGGTACTGTGGAAATATTCCCGGAATAAGAAGATGGATTGAAAGACCTGGATGGGTTTTCACATATCATTTTTCTTTACCATTTTCATATGAGTAAAGGTTACAATCTGAGGATCATCCCATTTATGGATTCTAAGCTCAGAGGTGTTTTTGCAACCCGCGCGCCCAAGCGTCCAAATCCTATTGGTCTATCAGTGCTAAAACTCCAAAAGATCGAATGTAGAATTTTGTATATTGAGAATGTAGATATTGATGACAACACACCATTGTTGGACATCAAACCGTATGTTTCAGAATTTGACGAGCAGGCATTAGTCCGCACTGGATGGCTTGAAGGGACAAGAAAAACCGTTTCGCAAATGAAGTCCGATAAACGATTCAGGTAAAGATGTGAATAGAGAAGATCATTATCTAAAATGTAAGTAAATGTACTATAAATTAATAAAACATAAACAGGAGGGGAATCATGTTTGAAAATCTGAGTCGTGAACAATTGGAAGCAATTCTGGACTCACTACCCATTGAGTTTATCTTTGTTGATGACCAGGAAAAACTCATATATGCAAATAAAGGTGAAAACAGGTCGCCGCCGTCTGATCCGGAGGTTATGGGAAAAGATATATGCGGGTGTCATCAGCCGCAAAGTCTTGCAATGGTGGAGGAGTTTGTCTCCAATCTTAAAAGTGGTAAAAAGGATGAAGAGAATTTCTGGATACTTTTTCCCAATCAGAAGATATTGAACCGTTTCCTTGCCGTTAGGGATAAATCGGGCAAATATCTGGGCATGATTGAATATCTGCTTGATTTCAAAGCAGTGGAGGAATTGGCAGAGGCAAAGAAAGATGTTCATAAGCGTGATTATTCGGTTACTGGAAGTTCGCAGGATTAAATGAAATGCCGGGTATAAATGTGGTTATTACTGACCACTGAATATGTCCCTTCCATCAGAAGTAAGGAGACGAGACAATGGCAAATAGAAGAATCATTGTGGTTGGCGGTTCTGCGGCAGGTCCCAAGGCAGCGGCAAAGGCCAGGCGTATCAATAATAACGCTGAAATCATCATTTTGCAGATGGATCCTGAGCTGTCCATGGCTTCTTGTGGATATCCTTATTACATAGGCGGATACTTCGATGACAGAAACATGCTCCTAAGTGCGGCGACAGGTGTTACGCGTAATTCCAAGTATTACATGAATGCAAAAGATATCGACGCCAGAGTTAACACGGAAGTCACCTCAATTGATAGGACAAATCATATAGTGAGCTTCAGGAACCTCATCAGCAAAGAAGAGGGTACAATAGCGTACGACAAACTCATTATTGCAACCGGTTCTGTTCCCCAAATGCCGCCTATTCCTGGAATCGGTCTTGATGGGATCACCACGCTTCATTCCATCAGAGAAGCAGATTATTTAAGAAAGGTCAGGGAGGAAGGGAAAATCAGGAAGGCCGTAGTTGTCGGCGGAGGTCTAATTGGACTTGAAACATGCGAAGCCCTGCATCGTGCAGGCATTGAGATTACCGTCGTCGAGCTGCTACAGCAGCTCCTGACATTCCTGGACTGGGAACTGGCGAAACTTGTAGAAAATCATATAAGGAGCAAAGGCGCCAATGTGTTCACCGAAAACGGCGTGGTTGAATTCCTTGGAGAAAACGGCAAATTGATGGCTGTAAAGCTACAGAACGGAGCGGAGCTGCCGTGCGAACTGGCTGTTATTGCAATCGGTTTCAAACCGAATGTCAAGCTGGCAAGCGCAGCCGGATTGAAGATTGGTCCGGCGGGTGGCATCGAGGTTAATGAGTATATGCAGACCTCAGATCCGGATATCTATGCTACGGGTGACTGTGTAGAAACTCTTAATCTTATAACGAAAAAGAAAGTTCTGGCACCACTCGGGGACTTGGCAAACTTGCAGGGGCGCGTCGCCGGGGAGAATGCCGCATCGGAAAACTGTGTGACATTTCCGGGAACGATTCAGACGGGGGCGTGCAAGGTCTTTGACTATTCTGCCGGCTCAACCGGGATTTCAGAGTTTGCGGCAAAAAAGATGGGCTATGAAAATTTAATAACCGTAATCAGTGTAGGTACCGATAAACCGTTTTATATGGATGGATATCTTCTTGTCACCAAGCTGGTTGCCGATAAGACATCCGGAAGAATCCTTGGAGCACAATGTATTGGTCCGGGAAATGTGAGCAAGCAGGTCGCACAATGGGCAATGGCGCTTCAGGGCGGGATGAGTGTAGATCAGATTATCAATTCTGATCTACCCTATGCGCCGCCTTTTTCTCAAGCGATTGATCACTTCATTACTTCAGCACACATCCTGCAGAATAAAATGAAAGTCAGATTAAAGGGTATTTCCGCTAAAGAGGTTAAGGAAAAGCTGGCCAGGGGTGAGAACCCGTTTCTTCTTGATGTAAGGGGGCCTGATGAATACGAGGCAATGCGACTCGGAATAGGCGAAACACTGATCCCGCTGGACACCTTGAGAAAACGCTTTAATGAACTGCCCCAGGATAAGGATAAGGAAGTGATATGTTATTGTAAAATCTCGCTGAGAGCATACGAGGCCGCATTGGTGCTGGAAGCAAACGGTTGGAGAAACGTTAAAGTCATGGAAGGCGGCATTGTGGCGTGGCCATACAGTCGGGAGAAATAACTTCTCTCCTCACACGAACAAGATTTGAATAAATGCTGAAGATTTCGATTTGTAATTCACACTGTTCACTGCACAGGAAAAGCCTTGACTTGTGAGAGAAAGAGGTGAGAGTCGACAACTGCATTTCTCTACTGATCACTATTGCTCATACGTATATTGTTCTCCATTCTTCAAATTTATCTTTTCCGATGATCGTGGACTAAGATGGATTATAATGGAAAATAGCTAAAATAACAGGCAGTTTAAGAAATCGCATGAACTCTTAAAAATATTCATATGATTGCAACTTTATAAAGGTAACCGAGTTCTTCCTGAAAGAGGAAGGTATGTGATTTTCTATCGAATACAAATTTTCTACTAGTAATTATATATTATCCGCTGTTGTATAAATTGTAATTGTTCAATTCATCGCAAAATCTCACCATATTAAACATCTGCTTGAAACACGGTTGCTAAAAACTGCAGATATTATCTTTGCAGACACTACTTTCTCATACAACGCGTCTCGTGGCGCTGTATGTAACCGCAAACGTTGGGCACCAAGCAGAGTGTTTCCCGGCACCACCAGCGACAAGCGCGCGAATGCTTTCAAACTCACGTGCAAGAGGGATAGGGCCTCCCCATTCCGCAATCCTGTTTGCCCAACCTCCCCAGGACGATATCTCCTCCAATTTAGCCTGAGGTATCCTGTCCACAGAGACGCGCGGATAAGTCACTTCTAATAATTAAGTAATCACCACTGCGTGCCGCCATCTAACCAGATGATGTGCCCGGACAAATAGCCTCCTTCCTCGGAACAGAGAAATACACAAAGATTACCAACATCAGCCGGCTGGCAGACACGACCAAAGGGTAAGTCCTTCGCGATATCCTTCAACTCCACACCCATGCCGCCTTTGACCAGTCTACTGCCCATGTCGGTCTCCACCAACCCGCAGGCCAAGCAGTTAACATGGATATTGTTAACCAACTCTTCCTTGGCCAGCACCATGGCCAGCGCATCCAAGCCTGCTTTCGCTACAGCATACGGGCCGTGACCGGCTGCGCATTTGTGCGATCCAACCGAAGAGATGAAAATGATATCGCTACGCAGCTGTTTACGCAGTATTGGCAGCAATGCCCTGGTAAAATGAAATGCGCCCATTACATGTATATTGAAGAGGCGCAGCATCTCTTCTGCCTCGGTATCCAGTATAAAACGCCCCCTCGATGCGATCCCCGCATTGTTTACCAGTATATCTATATCCATTGTTTCATTGCTTGCTCAATATCTTTCACCACGTAACCTACTTGGCGCATTTGTCCTAATTTAATACTCATTGTGATCTCCTCCTTATATTGTTTCACACCTTTTCGATGTCATATTTGTCGGGAATGATGTTCATGCGGAGCAGATCCTGGTCATGTGCAGGTATAACTATGTCGGCCAGGAGATCCAGCTTGTGCATCGTGCGCATGTTCTCCCCTGAGTTGAGTACAATCGGTCCGAAGTATCCTCCGAACCGTGCTGAAAAGATCTTGTTAATAACCTTCGCGGTCTCGGGATCAGATATGCCCGAGTCACCTTCCTTTGCGGTTTTCTTCACCAAGTCGAAAAACTGCATGGGAAATCGTTTTGCCAGTCCTGCATAAAGACAGCAGCAATCTCCGAAATAAACAGCGCGGCCTTTGGATGTGTTGATGCTGACTGCCTGGTGACCAGGGGTGTGCCCGGGTGCAAAAATAAGATTTATCCCATCCCTGAGTGTATAATCACCGTTGACCAGTTTAAATCTTGGAACAAGACTGATCCAATCATTTATTTCACATCCCACTGCCTGACCTGCCCCCGGAAAATTGATCCAGACAATAAGTAAGATTTCTGTCATAATTATGGATCATATAAAGGAGGTCAGGATGAGTCGGAAGCGTTTTACAGCAGAACAGATTATAGGGATGCT
>JBEKJA010000191.1:0-5886 GCA_050011475.1 Syntrophales bacterium | reverse complement strand
TTGATATCGTGAAAGGCCAGAAAGGCCCTGCAGCGGAAAACGTAAAACCAATATAAAATCACCATGCGTAAAGAACTGGTGCACTAAGATATGTTTTCATATTCTGATGTGCATCCTTGATGCAATAAGAAAGGCAGGGTCATATTGGCTCTGCCTTTCTTATTGCTTATGCTTTCAAGTCGTAATCATCAACTTCTTACAACTCTTTTTCTGAGTACTTGTAGGAGTAGTCAATTATCCTAACACTGTCTTTAAGATCAATGATGGCTAATCTAATCTTCCCCATCATTCAATCTCGGCTTCAACTATTTCCGGTTCTTGTAGTAGGTGTTTTCTAAGTGCTTCCATAGCCTCAGGGTATAAATCAAGGTTATTCTGCTGAAGGATCATGGTTACATTAGAAACCTGCCCTTGCACTGGAGTGATACCTGCTGTTTCAGAAACCTTGAGACTTGCCCGGTAACCAAGTTCACGACCTTTATGATCGCTTGGGGGAAGATCCTTCATACCCCGTACCAGACCCTTTATATTCTCAATGGTGTACGTCTTCAAATGGTTTTGGACAAATTGGATCAAAAACTAAGAGAGGGTTTCAGTTCCCATATAAACCTTTCCTGCCTTTTCAGCACGTCCAAAGTGCGATTCTGCTTCCTTCGTAAAAGCATCGTTTTTCGTTTAATCTGTTCACGCCGGTCAAGAATTTCAAGGTCACGCCCATAATACACATCCGCAGGGGTAATTGTTCAATGTCTGATGGTACCGATGGTTGTTGCAATAATCTACAAAGATGCGGATCTGATCCTCAAGCTCTGAGGGACTGTTTATCAACCTCTGAATAATCCCCAATTCGAAGATGAATTACAAGAGAATCACTGACTGGTTTTAACCACACAATACCCTTTCTTTTATTTCTTGACTTAATAACAGAAGTATAGGCTCTCACCGTGTTATTATCTTTCATCTCAATGTCACTACCCAACCCCCTCACGATGGTATCCAGTTGATCAAACAAAATATTCCTTATTTGAGGGATTTCATGTAGACATTGGTCACCCAGTTACGGATGCGGGCCATGGCCTCATCATACGGGGTAAATGTCTGCCAGCCGATTTCCGTCTTTGCTTTTGTGTTGTCCACATCGTTATCCCGGCCCAGAACACTTGCGGCCAGACGTGTCACAGGAGGACGGATTCCCAGCGGTGTAAGAACAGCCTCCATGACAGTGCCTCCCCACCATGCCACCAGAAAGGGAACAGGCAGCCCGGGCTTTTTGCCAATCATCGCGCCAAGATCGGTGAGGTATTGCTTCCATGTCACATTCCAGTCGTCCCGGAACTGGTAGATCTGCCCCTTCGCCGCATCCGCCGTTCCCGCTTTCACGATGCCATCCGTGAGGTTCTCAACATAGACCAAGCTTGCACTATACCGACCGCCATCCATCAGTGGAACCGACATAAGTGTACGGAGATGGTCGAGAATATCCCATACCCAGACGCTGCCCGGTCCGATGACGTTTGCTGGCCGTATGATGGTGAACATAAGATCTTTTTTACTGGCGAAGTCTCTAATGAGTGCCTCTGTATCAAGTTTGGAGTCGTTGTATGGGACGCCAGACTTAAAGCACGGATCCGATTCTTTGTGTCCCTTGAGGTGGCGCCCCAATCCACAGGCGGCAATGGAACTGACATAAACAAAACGGGAGACCTTCCCTGCAGCCTCTTCGAGCAGGTTTTGCGTAGTGTCGTATGTGGCCGCGTAGAAAGCCTGGCGCGGTCCCCAGTCTCTGACACGGGCGGCGAGATGAAAAATGATATCCATTCCGTCGCAGCAACCCTTAAGACTTTTCGCATCGGTCAGGTCACCAACACGGACGGCAATGCCCCGATCCTTCAAAAGCTGTATGTTTTCCCCGGGCATGGCAAATGCGGTTACTTCTATACCGCGCGCTAACAGATCCCGGCAAAGGAACGATCCGATGAAACCGGCTGCACCTGTCACGAATGCTTTCATAGTGGTCTCCTTACATGAACGAAATTGCTGTCTTGACAGCTTTGTTCTTCGATTTGTCCATATTCAGTTCGATCATATCCCGAAACTGATCAAGACGGAATTTATGGGTAAGCATACCGTCCAGTTTGACCTTCTTTTCCCGGGCCAGGCGGATGGCCAGCTCGAATACATGAATTGCTTTTCCATCCATCGTTACCTGGCCGTACCCATAAGTTCCCTTGATCGTCTGAAGCTTTAGCCACATGGGGGTCGGATCGATCTTCATTTCATTGCCTATCCCCACAATCGTCAAGACTCCATTGCCTCCAGCCAGGGCGCGCATGGACGTACGGATGGTATCCTGATGGCCCACACAGTCAAATATCTTTGTGAAGCCTCCCATCAGGATGTCCTGGCCAAGCATAGGCTTATAGCGCCGTGCACTGGTTATTTTTTCTGCGCATCCAAAAATGTCCCCGTCAGATATCAAGTGGTCTGCCCCGGCTTTCAGGGCAAGGGGTCCATGGAAGGGCGAAGGTTCCGAAACGCTGATGTGGCAACTGATCCCGAGGGCCCGGATGGATTGTATGATCAAGTTTCCAATTACGCCTGCGCCGATGATCAGCACCTTGTCGGAGTCATTGGGCCGGTTATCGCATACGGCCTGCAGAGCAACACTCAGGGGCTCCATCAGTGCACCGTGCTCGGATGAAATCTCATCGGGCAGCTTATAGAGTTGGCTTTTATGGGCCACAAGATAAGGAGCGAAACCTCCGCCGATGTCCTGGCAGATGCCTGTAAACATTCCCGGCGCCAGATTTCCGAGAGCGGCATTCTCGCAGGCCCCAAACCTTCCCATCCGGCAGCACCGGCAGGGAGGGTCAATGCGTCGGGCGGCGCATGACAGAAGGGGTGAGATGCATATCCTGTCCCCCACTTTAAAGTCGCCGGCGTCTTTTCCCGCCTCGACAATCTCGCCGGACAATTCATGCCCCGGAACACAGGGAAAGGAAGTGAACGGGGAAGCCGAGGGGGAATCCTTCAGGAAAATCAGGTTCTGATCGGAGCCGCAGAATCCGCATATGTGGGTTTTGATCTTCACCCATTCAGGAGAAGGCAGCTTCGGCTCCGGGACATCGGCCATGCGAATGGTAGGGAACGGTCCCTGATAGTAGAGTTTCTTATTGATGGCGCCGAGAATCTTCAGAGAGATGAATTTTGGAACGGAGATGGAAAATAGCATGGCTTTCATGGATCCCTCCTCAATGGTCTCCGGGAGCCGGTTTGGCATTTTACAATACCGGCCCCCGGGTGAACAGGATTTACAGAGGTCTGAAGGATCTGTGGTTTTCCGGTATTCTATTTTTCCATATTGAGGGCATCCACAAACATCAATGTCGCCGGGCTTGTCACGCAGGGATCCGTCATGACGTTGATGCATGCCGGTTTGCCCGCAGCTAGGGCTCGCTTCAGGGCCGGAATGATGTCTTCATCCTTGCTGACCAGTTCACCATGGCCGCCCAAGGCCTCAACAACTTTTTCATAGTGGACGAATCCCAGACCGGAAGCGATGCAGCGGTCCGGACCATAGCACATTTCCTGTCCGTGCTTGATCATTCCCCAGGCCTGATCGTTGCAGATTATGCAGACGATGGGGACATTATGGCGGACGGCCGTATCAAACTCCATGGCGTTAAGACCGAAAGAACCGTCACCGTTTATCACTATGATTGTCTGTTTGGGCCGGGCGAGTTTTGCTGCGATGCCAAAGGGCAATCCCGTTCCGAGACAACCGAAAAGACCGCCTGCGGCGATGATAACCCCGGACTTTTCCTTTGCTCTCAAGCCCATGGCACCAAAGTAGGAAGTATCTCCGCCATCCACGACAAAGATGGAGTCCGCCGGGGCGGTCTGCCGGATCAACTCCACGAGCCTCGCCGGATGAATGCACTCGGCGACAGCGGTTCGCGCCTTGATTTCTCCATCCACGGCTGGCAGATAGATGTTTTTCAAAGATTTAAGCCACGCGGAATGGTCCCGCTTTTTCACAGCCGGATTGAGCTGTTTGAGGACCAGTTCCATATCGCCGACGAGTCCCACATCGGAAGCCCGGTTGCGGTCGATCTCCGTAGCGTCGATATCGATCCGAACGACCTTTGCCTGGGGGAAATTCTGGCCGAACAGCAACAGCCAATTATAGCGGAGACCAAGGGTCACGACCAGGTCGGTCATGGAGAGGGCAACCAGCATTGCCATGTTTCCGCCATCCCAGAGGGAGAGGGGATGATCATCAGGGATAACGCCTCGCCCATTATCGAGGATCAGAAAGGGTATGCCCGTCTTAGTCACGAACTCTGTTGCAGCTTCTTTGCAGTCGCTATAGCCGAGGCCGCTTCCGCCAATGATAACCGGTCTCTGGGCTTCATTGATCAGTGCGGCAGCCTTCGGGATATACCCGGGATCGGCTTCGGTCTTATAGATCCTCGATCCCTTCGGCGGGATGGGAACATTTTCTTCTTTCACTTTAATATTGAGAATGTCCGGAGGGAACTCAAGGAACACCGGTCCCGGGCGTCCCGCGACAGCGTAACGAAACGCTTTTGCTATATATTCGGGAATGCGCTTTATGTCATGGCAGATCCCGGCCCATTTTACAACAGAACGTACCATGGCCGACTGATCCATTCCCTGGAGGGCTCCGCGGTCCAAATCCCGCACGGGTGCCGTGCCGCTGATCAGGACGAGAGGCACATTATCCAGTGACGCATTGATCAGGCCAGTGAGGGAATTAGCAAAGCCGGGTCCGGCTGTTACCAGGCACACACCCGGCTGCGGACCCCATATGGACCAGGCATGGGCCATCATGGATGCTGCCTGTTCATGACGGACATCGATGAGCCGGATGCCGTGTTCATAGCAGCCATCATAGATGCGATCTATATGGCCTCCTGCCAAGGAAAAGATCGTAGATACCCCTTCAACGTCCTTGAGATATTTTGCCACAAGATGTCCGCCAGAAATGTCTCCCATACGTTTCTCCTCCTGTATATAGTTTGTAAATCCGATGTGAAATCAGGGTGCCGATTGGTTTCATGTTAATTTTACGGATAACTAAAGAATGGAAAATATAGAATGAATTGACTTATACATGGCTTTCCGCAAATTTCCAACAGCAAATCAAAAAAACTTTATAGCTCCGGTATATTAAAAACCTTGAAACACCGACTAACAAACGACCCGGTATAAATCCAGTTGATAAAGATTACCGTAATAATCAAAATTACAGAACTTTAACTTAACATGTGGTACAAGTACCCAGGGTAAGTCAAAGCGACAAGATTTGTATCGATTTTGTCCCGCTCCCGTATAGCACGCAGCCGAGGCTAGCCTTACCGCAATCCCTGCAACTTCAACAGCGTCTCTACCTGTTATGATGATGGCACCCTCGCGGGCAAAGTCGCTTTCAGTATAGAAGAGATCAGCCAGATTCCCCCCTTGCACAGCGCTGTTCAGGATCGTCCCGAGTTCATCGCCTTCATGAATGTCAAGGCGCGCTATCGGGATTCCCAGTTTTTCGATCCGGCCGACGAGTTCTGGGGAATATTTGATTTCCATTGCCGAGCGGATCTCCGGTCTGATCTTCCTTGCCTCCAGCAGGATCAGGGCTGTATAGAACGAAGCACCCCATGCAGTGTATGCATGGGCCGTGATCCTACCAAACACCGCGGTGAGCCTACCCGGGATGCCAGCGACATCTTCCAGCGTCCTAGCATCCTTTAAAGCCATCACCAGATTGCTCCGGATTTCTGGAAGCAAGGTGTACATCTTTTCCGAGGCAGATCAAACTAAAGCGCCTCATCTTATATTTTACTTGAGAGTTACCGTTTGAAATCTATT
>JBEKJA010000190.1:0-5946 GCA_050011475.1 Syntrophales bacterium | reverse complement strand
CAGGTGCTTTATCGATCTCCCTGGCTGATGAGGATCTAATTTTTCAGCGCATGATGGAGCGTATAAATCAGGTAGCAGATATCACGTAAAACAAGACCGGAGAGATACCCCTACACATATACATTTTATCCTGAATAAAAAATTCTTCATTAGAGTTCATCTCAATTCACTATTAATACTTGATTATGTTAGCTATAGGTTAGCAAAATTGAAAATTGGCTACAGATTAATTTATGTAATTACTTGATTTAATTGGTATAAATTTCGATAGTCGATCGTTATATATACGGATCATCAATCCATTTTTTGCGTATCCTTTCAACGAAGTCACTTCGGTACCGATCAACGTGGCCGTTCCCGCTCCCGATAGTGTGGCCATCCCCAACAGGATCATTGAAAGACTCGTTTTGCAGGCAGCGGATATTTTCATTCTTGATGAATGCATCTGTCGCGGCTTACTGAAGTGCGCGAATCACCCACCGAATATTGGCTGCATGGCGCTGGGAAAGGCTGTCGATAGAGTGCATCCGTCTCATGGCCATCATGCCACAAAGGAAGAGGCTGTAGCCCATATCCGAAAGGCTGCTGAAGCGGGTTTGGTGGCCAATATTGCCCATACGTGGATTGATCCGGTGGCCTTCGGGTTAACCAGGTTTAACCGACTGATGTTTATCTGCTTCTGTGATGATTGCTGCTGCCTCTATCGGACGCACATGAGAAATAGAGGACCAAACCTTGATAAGGCTTGCAAATCACTTCCCGGACTCTCCATTGTTCGTGATGAAACAAAGTGCAACGCGTGTATGGTCTGCGTTGACAACTGCTTCGTTGCTGCAGTTCAAATAGTGAATGACCGCCCCATTATTACAGAGGCCTGTAAAGGCTGCGGGAGATGCGTGGCCAATTGTCCGACAGGCGCTTTATCTATTTCTGTAGCCAATGAGGATGAAATTTTTCAGCGCATGATGGAACGGATTAACCAGGTGGCGGACATCACGTAAAAAGTTTGTAAGATTGCTACGCTGTGCTCGCAATGACAGGATAAGAGAAGTCAATCAATGATAATGATTTGCAGATCCATAACATTTGTACCCGTTGGCCCTGTCGTGAAAAGACCTCCGGCATTCTTGAAGAAATGGTAGGAGTCATTTCTGTTTAAAAAATTGCCCGCATCGAAACCCATGGTGAGAGCATGGGAAACGGTGCGGCCATCCACCATTGCGCCGGCTGCATCAGTAGGTCCATCTGTTCCATCCGTCCCTGCAGACAATAAGGCGATACCCTCATTGCCTTCAATTGCAAGTGCAAATGACAGGGCCAACTCCATGCTTCGACCGCCTTTCCCTTCACCGCGAACTGTGACCGTTGTTTCACCACCGCTGACCAGGCAAATGATCTTCCCGGTATTTCCTTCCTTATTTCTCTTCGTTTGAAGGGCTTTTTCAGCCAACCGCCTACCCGCCTCCCTGGCTTCACCGGCAAGTTCCCAAGTAAAGATTTCAACCTGGCAACCCATTCGCTCTGCTGCATCGCCTGCCGCCTGGACAGCAATCCGGTTGCTGGCGATAATATGCTGCGTCACCCGCTCGAATAAATGGCTGTCTGCCTTTGGTGTTTCGGGTATATCTCCTCTTTCCCCTTTTAAAAGATGCTCCAGCACAATATGGGGGACGCGATCTGTCAGACGGTATTTCTCCAGAACGGACACAGCCTCAGCATAAGTGGAGCCATCCGGAGTCATAGGGCCGGATGCGATAACATCCAGGCGGTCACCCAGAACATCCGACAATATCAGGGAGTGGATACGGGCAGGATAAAATGTTTCAGCCAAACGCCCGCCTTTCACACGTGAAAGATGCTTGCGCACCGCGTTCAGTTCATGAATCGGTGCGCCTGCCCGTAGAAGAAGGTCTGTTACAGCCTGTTTTTCTGCAAGGGTGAGTCCCTCCGCAGGTGCGACAAGCAGTGCAGATCCTCCTCCCGAAATAAGACAAAGGACAAAATTTTTCTCATTATTCCCTGCAAGGCGAATGATTTGCCTGGTCGCATTGCAACCATCTTCATCCGGGATAGGATGGCCTGCCTCAAAAATGGTTATCTTCTTATGAAAATTTTCAGGTCCTGTGTAGCCTCGTTTTGTGATGATGACACCGGAGTCAATGGACCCATTCAATACATCAGCCGCAGCCCTTGTCATCGGGCACGCAGCCTTGCCGAATCCCAGGATCAGTAATTTTTCATACTTTCCCTGTTGATATTCACGATGAACTGGATCAAGATTATCAGATGTCCTTTGGTATGGATCAACGGAAAAAAGAGCGGTGGCAAATATCCGCTCCAGAAGCCATGAAGTGGACGTTTCCATACTGGCCAGCCTTCAAGAGTTTTTCACCAACTAAAAAAGGCATTTATAAGATTGCCACGGCGGCTTGCGCGCCACCTCGCAATGACCCCGTTATGGAACGCGCAGTAACGAAGGATGAAGTGCAACGCGGCATATGGAGCTTTTACCGAGCCATCAGGCGTAATGCTCGTTGATCCAGTTGATATACTCCCCGCTCTGAACCCTGTCCACCCAGGGGCGATTCCGCAGATACCATCCAACGGTTCTGCGAAGTCCTTCACCGAAAGTTACTTTCGGTGACCAGCCAAGGGTGCTGCGGAGCTTGCTGAAATCTATCGCATAGCGGCGGTCATGGCCTGGGCGGTCCTGAACGAAGGTGATGAGTTCCCTCCGACGTTGTCCGGAAGGAGAAGCCTGGCTTTCATCGAGTATATCACAGATCATCTGAACGATCGCAATGTTCTCCATCTCTGCGGCACCCCCGACATTATACGTCTCCCCCCGTACACCGGATCGCATAATCGTCCAGATCGCCTCACAATGATCCGATACGTAAAGCCAGTCACGAACATTTTTCCCATCCCCGTAGACAGGGAGAATCTTGCCTTCAAGGGCATTGAGTATTACCAGGGGAATGAGCTTTTCGGGAAACTGGTACGGTCCATAATTGTTGGAACAGTTTGAAACCGTGACCGGGAGATTGTATGTTTGATGATAGGCTCGAACGATGTGGTCTGAGGATGCTTTGGATGCCGAGTAAGGACTGTTTGGTCGGTATGGCATGTCCTCGGTGAACAGTCCCTCAGAGCCGAGACTTCCATAAACTTCATCGGTACTGACATGGTGGAAGAGCCTGAATCCTTTTTGGCTCCTGGATAATTCGAGAATATTGAATGTCCCCAGAATATTCGTTTGGATGAAGTTGTCGGGTCTCCGTATGGATCGGTCCACATGAGATTCAGCAGCAAAATGACAGACAGCGTCTATCTGATAATCACGGAAGATGCATTCCATTGCGTCCCTATCACAGATATCTGCCTTCAGAAATACATACCGGCCCTTTGATTTCTCCTGTACACCAGCAAGGTTCTCCAGATTCCCAGCGTATGTAAGGCAATCCACGTTCATAATCCGACCCTGATAATCGTCCCGGTCAAGAATAAAATGAATAAAGTTGCTTCCAATGAATCCGCAACCACCCGTAATCATCAAGTTGTTAAATTCTCCCATGAGTTGCACTCCCATTATTTTAGAAAACTCTGGATGATCCTGGCGACAGACTCATCATACGTTAAACCGAGACTCATGAGCTTCGTGAGCTGATCATTGGCTATTTTACCAATGGAGGCCTCATGCGTCAATTCGGCATCAGGATGGTGGGCCTTCAATGACGGGATCGTTTCATTGATGCCATTGTCCATGATGATGGCATCACATTCTATATGGCCGAGGCATTTTGCCTTCGCATCGATGGTGGCATAGAAAAACTGCTTTGAGTTTCCCCTTATCACGGAACGGGCCATCATATTTGCCCGGCTCCCGTCACCCTGCAAGATCAGTTCATTTCGCGAAACGGCCTGTTGGCTCCCATCGGTCAAAACACGCTCCGTGATCAGCAAAACGCTGTGAGGTCCGAGTATCGCTTCATTCAGGCGATTTGCTTCATCGACACCGCTGATCTGTGTCAGTTCCATTTCCGCCTGCGCGCCGTTATCCAGCACAACTTTAGTGGTCGGGTTAAGCGTTCGCTTCCCCCGGCCCGGTCCGGTCGTAAAATGTTTTTCAACGTATTTCATCCTGGCTTTCCGGCCAACCTGAAATTCGTGAATGCCCGCATGGCCCTCCGGATCCAGCCCGCCACAGTGAATGCCGCAGCCGGCGACAATCGTCACATCCGAACCTTCACCGATGATAAAATGATTGTATACGACATCATATAGACCTGCCTGGCTGAGGATAACCGGAATATGCACCGATTCATTCACCGTACCAGGCTTGATCGTAACAATGATTCCCGTACCCTCGGCGTTTGTTTCGATATTGATATTGGATGATGTCTCCCTGGCCAAAAGTTTCCCGTTCTTGCGAATATTATAGGCACCTTTTGGAAGCCCTTCAAGATCGGCCACCGCCTTGAGAAGGTCTTTATCTAAAGCATCGAGCATCAATAACTCCTTCTTCACAACAAGGTTTGAAACCGCATATGCTGAGATCGGCAAGCAAGGGCAACGCCCCTTCAAGATTGCCGGTATAACCCAGCCTGCCCTCGCCAATTAATAGCACCTCATCGGCCACCTCCAGAAAGGCCCTGTTATGGCTTACTACAACGGTTGTCGTGCCATGCTCCCTCTGTTCCCTCTTCAGGAGGTTCACCATGGGGCCGATGGTCCATAGATCGATACCGGCATCCGGCTCATCATAAATGGCGATTTTGGGATTCAGGGCAATGGTCGTTGCCAACTCTATTTTCTTGATTTCCCCGCCTGACAGCTTGGCATCCACAGGCTTGTCCAGAAATGAGAGAGAACAGATACCCACCCGGCGAATCATGTCCAGCAGCTTGCTTTCTTCTTCCGTTTTCGAGGCAATGGAGAGAAGATCCCGAAAAGTAAGGCCCTTGAATCGGGCAGGATGCTGAAAACTATAGGCAATACCCGCTTTGGATCGTTCCTGAATGGGAATGTTTGTGATATCCCGGCCTTCAAAAATGATTTCCCCCGAAGTCACCGGGTTGATTCCCATGATCATTTTGGCCAATGTCGTTTTACCGCTTCCGTTAGGCCCGGTAACAGCATAAAATTTCCCCGCTTCGAACGTAAAACTGATGTCATTGATAATGTTGCGTGTAACTCGTTTTCCGTTACCGTCATCATCGTTCACGGTAAAAATCAGCTTGTGGACTTCAA
Source organism: Syntrophales bacterium (assembly GCA_050011475.1). Classification (GTDB taxonomy): domain Bacteria; phylum Desulfobacterota; class Syntrophia; order Syntrophales; family JBEKJA01; genus JBEKJA01. The sequence goes on along the minus strand of JBEKJA010000190.1, from coordinate 696 downwards.
GCATAAAGGCAACTCCTTAAAAACCTTTTTTGAACTCCCGCTTTATTGGAAATCCCGGCATGTTGTCAATACATTTCATGGTTGGGAACCCATAAAATATTTATTTGACAATCATGGGATTGTTTTATACGTAAATATTCGAATTCATTATTGATGAAGCTGAAGGAGATTTTAATGACCGATCTCAGTCACCTGTTTTCCCCAATCACGATACGCAATATGACCCTGAAGAATCGGGCTGTTATGGCACCCATGGGTACGAACCTGTGTAACCCGGACGGTACCGTGAGTGATGCTTCTGTGGCATATCTGACACGCCGGGCTATGGGCGGCCCAGGACTGATCATTACGGAGATTGTGGGTGTTCACCCTTCTGGACTCGCAACCAATACCCAGTTGAGCGCTTACGATGACCGGTTCATCATGGGATTGAAGCGCCTGACCGATGCAGTCCATAAAGCAGATCGCCGCATTGCAGCCCAGTTGCATCATGCAGGCCGTGAAAGCCTTTACATGCTGGCCAAAGGCAAAGCTATCGGCCCATCGCCTTCTCCCAGCCTTATTTATGGGATACCGCCGCGCGAGATGACAAAGTCGGATATAGAAGAAATCGTCGCCGCTTTTGGTTCGGCCGCCGGGAGGGCACGCGAAGCCGGTTTCGACGCTGTGGAGATCCATGGAGCGCACGGCTACCTT
>JBEKJA010000189.1:0-5958 GCA_050011475.1 Syntrophales bacterium | reverse complement strand
TCAATCTTAACATTCCTGTATGCTTTCAGGTGGGGCATACGGGGCCTCTCTGTCCTTCCGAACCAGGCCGCCCAATTCCTTACATGGATGTTGTAGCCATTGAGTTTCCGGAGCTTAAGATGGTATGCGGCCATATCGGCTATCCATGGACAACTGAGATGATTGCCGTGGCCACAAAGCACACCAATGTATATATCGACACATCAGCCTACGCAGCTAAGCGGTATCCTCAAGAACTCGTCGCATATATGAAATCGAACGGGCGGAAAAAAGTGCTTTTCGGCACGAACTACCCCATGATCACACCCACCAAATGTCTCGAAGATATTCCATCGCTGGGATTGGATGAAGATACAAAAAACCTTTTCCTTCATGATAATGCACATAGAGTCTTTAATATTTAGGAGAAAAAGGGAGTTCTGTACATTTATTATATTACCGATAAAAAAACCCCCCAGCGCCCTTGGATTGTTTTTCTTAAATATATGAATGGTTTAAATCTTTGGTATGCCGTCTTCTGATCTGTTTCAACCGTTTTATGGACCCGCTCTTCCACTTCAGACATATGATAGAACTCTGCCGATGAATGTGATATAAGGAATTAGATTACGTCAAAGTGATATGAGAAGTATTGAATAAAGAGGAGGAGAGAAAATCACCATGTTTGAGAAGTATCAACTCGAAAAGCCAGACAATCTGCCGGAATTATTTGAAAACAGCGTAAAGAACTTTTCCGACCGACCTTATCTTGGGACAAAGAACAAGCAGGGTGAGTATAAATGGGTATCATACCGGGAAGTCGGCCGTCGTGTTGATAATCTGCGGGGTGGGCTGGCCAGTATCGGCGTCAAGAGAGGTGATGCTGTCGGCATCATCTGCAATAATAGCGTTGATTGGGCTGTCGCTCACTTTGCCACCGTCGGCCTCGGAGCTTTCTATGTCCCCATGTACGAAGCGGAGTTGGCTCACGTTTGGGAATACATAATCAAAGACAGTGGCACCAAAGTCCTATTTGTATCGAAACCGGAGATCTATGATAAGATCAGCGATTTTTCGTCGCGGGCTCCCACTCTGGAAAAGATATTCCTGATCCAAGGAGAGGGGAAACAGACCATGTCGGAACTGGAGCGTGTCGGGGAAAGCAAGCCGATCAAGGCCATCTATCCAAAGCCGGAGGAAGTGGCCGTTCTGATCTACACCTCAGGCACAACAGGAAATCCCAAGGGCGTCCTCCTGATGCACGGGAACTGGACAAGCAATCACCATGCACGGATGAAATTTTTTACCGATCTAAAATCAGATGACCGCACCTTGTCACTTCTGCCATGGGCCCACGCTTTCGGCCTGGGCGAACTGCACACCTTCACGGCTATCGGTGGCTCCATGGGTTTCATGGAAAAGGTGAAAACCGTTGTATCAGACATGGCAGCAGTTCGGCCAACATTCCTGATCGCGGTCCCCCATATTTTCAACAGGGTCTATGACACAATCATCACGAAAGTGAATGAAGCCGGCGGCATCAAGAAGAAACTCTTCGATGCAGGCGTGGAAGCAGGCAAGGAGAAACGCCGTCTCGCCGAGCAGGGTAAGTCGAGCTTCATGGTGGACATCAAATTCAATATCATCGATAAGGCCGTCTTCCAGAAGATCCGCGACCTCTTTGGCGGAAGACTCAAGGGATCACTGACAGGCAGCGCTGCCATGAACCCCGATATCTCCAAGTTTTTTCATGATATCTGCATCCCCCTCTATGACGCCTACGGGCTAACGGAGACCACACCGGGGATAACGATGAATGGTCCCGGGAAATTCAGAATCGGCAGTGTCGGACAGGCCCTGGACAAAATCAAGGTCGCCATCGATAAATCCGTTGTGGAACCTGGAGCCACTGATGGGGAGATTATCTGTTATGGTCCTAACGTTATGAAGGGTTATCATAACAATCCGGAAGCAACGAAAGAGATCATGACACCCGATGGTGGCATCAGGACGGGCGATCGGGGGCGCCTCGACGAGGATGGGTTCCTGTGGATCACGGGCCGGCTCAAGGAACAGTTCAAGCTTGAAAACGGCAAGTATGTCTTCCCTGCCGCCCTGGAGGAGGATATTTGTCTGAACCACTACGTGCAGAACGCCCTGATCTACGGAGCAGGTCGTGAATACAACATCTGCATAATCGTACCGGATTTTTTCGCCCTGGAGAATTATGCGGAAAAAAACAAACTACCGAAAGATATGAAGACCCTCGTTGCCAATGATGATATTCAGAAGATGATCACCACGGAGATTGTCGATGACCTGAAGAAGAAATATGGCGGCTACGAAATTCCTAAGAAATTCCTCTTCCTGGCAGAGCCGTTCACCCTGGAAAACGGGATGTTGACCCAGACGATGAAGCTGAAACGCCGCGTCATCATGGAGAAATATACCGACCATATCGAAGCGCTTTATAAAAACTAAGGTGCTCTCACCGATGTGCCGCCTGTGTAAAACTCAGGCACACAAGTTTTTTTTCAAAAAAAAGTTTGGGGGTGCGTACCTGAGACTGCAACTGGTTGCAAAGGAAACCATCAAGGTAAGGCAAGTTTTATGAGTATAGCTATTAGTACAAAAAATATACCTAAAAGAAAGAATGCGATAATTACTACATCGTGATGGACCATCTTGACATGAGGATAATATCCCAGGACATACATAAATCCTGCAAAAACAGATAGTGTCGCCAAAATAGTCAATGCTATGACTGCTATAGTAACCATTGATTTACCTCATTGTATTGGAATGGATTCTATTATGAACTTCATTGAATTATTTGGCAAGGTGATCGAGCAGGGGTGAAATCGTCGAAAATAAACCCCATTATGACCATCAATTTTTTTCATATTCAAGACTCTGAGCAATCCCGCCAAGGGGTCTTTCTTAATTCGTTTGTTATGGTTTTTTCATGTTTATAAAATTAAATCGCGGGACTATGGCATAATAATCCATTCATAATGCCAATCCTGTTGCGTTTTTCCAATTGAGAAAATGCGTTGATTATGATAAACAAAACATTATTACAGTATTCCCTTAAGAGGGAACTTGACCAATCAGATAAGTATTAGAGGAATCGAAAACGGAAGGACAAAAAATTTATCTTACTTAAGGAGATGAGCAATGATACCAAAGATCAAAAAAATTCTTTACACAACCGATTTGAGCCTGAATGCCGCCTATGTGTTCCGATATGCTCTTAACTCAGCTGAAAAGCACGACGCAAAGATTGATGTACTATATGTTTTACAGCCGACGGGTGTAATGGGATTTGGATCGCCAGTTAAAAGTACTAAATCAGTAACTCAAAAAATCAAAAAAAGAATAGAAAACCTTGCCGAACGGGAACTCAAAGACAAGCCATCGCTCATCAAGCGCGTTTCTGAAATCCTAGTGATAGAAGGAGATCCTGCTGCTGTAATCCTTCAAGCTGTGGAAGATTTAAAACCTGATATTCTTATCATGGGTACCCACAGCAAAGGTATTATCGCTCAAACCTTCCTCGGCAGCGTGGCCATGAAAGTTTTGCAGCGAAGCAGAATTCCCGTATATGTAATTCCTATACCGACTCTCCCAGCCGATTATGTCGACTGGTTAAATCGGCAACAAGAAAAATAATCACCAAAGACAAAGTCTTCTGCATGACGTTATTCTCGACTCGGCTTTGAACTATGGACCGTGCCCCCTAGCCTTCAGGATCCTTAAGGATTTAAACGTAGCGCGTCCGAAAACATCTCCGCCAATATTCACCAATTCTAGTCTACCTTTGGGGAATGTTCTTACCTCATCTGGTTTTGTGAAGCTTTTCACCTCCGCTTTTTTGCTTGTAACCTGCATGATAGACCTCCTTCTTGACCTTTAATGGTGGAAAAACTGTTGACACTATTTTGTTGAAGTATTGGGCTGAAAACAACGATAATTAACTGTATGAGTATTGGTAGGTCATATCTATCAGGATGCATGGTTGCCTTTTCAGGCAGGCTCTGTATATTTGTGCCATGAGCTTTGAGGATCATTACCAGTAGAAAGATCGAATAATTTTCATCTCCTCCAATTTTACAGATTACAGGAAGAAGCATTTTGTTGACTGCTCCTGCGACTTAGCAATTATTAAGATGGAAATGATTTGATTATTACCACCTGCAATGATTGATTCCTAAGTTAGGCATTAACGGCGGGAATGGCATTTAAGAATTATTTTATTTTAATTCTCTCAAAATGGTATACAGTATCTAAAAATTAAGACATCTATCGCCCGTGAACTTAATCCAACGAAATAAAAGACCTATTACTATTATTATCACTATCCTCGGGATCGCTGATATGCTGTATTATTTAAGGTGTACGGATTCATGCGAATACCTGAAGGGTGATTTATTGGGGATTGGCCTAGAGTATGTGGGCATCGCATTGATGTTGATTCTGGCAGGGTTGGTCCTTTTTCGTTTTTTTCAGCTCATTCGTGTCCTGCTTGCAGGAGCTCTCGGGGGAGAAGTGTATCTTTTAGGTTTTCAGATTTATCAGGGGGTATACTGTCGCTACTGCCTGATATTTGCAGTACTTCTTTTAGTAGCATTCGTAGTCAATCATGAAAAGTCTGAAAATATGCGGAACGGAAAAAGGGGGCTCTATTTTTTGGGTGAGGTTAATATGGGAAAAAGATTTGGACAGTACCCACTCATTATTTTTTTACTGCTGGGCCTTGCCATTTTTATACTTGGTTTTTCAGGGTCGACAACGCCGGCTTATGGTGCACAAATCGTACCAAGTTACGGTATAGGCAATTCAGAGATTCGCTTATATTCGGATTATTTTTGCCCGGCCTGCAGATCAGTGGAACCGGAAATTGAGCCCTTGTTGAGTGGCTTGGTGACAGGTGGCAAAACCAAGGTATCTTTCATCGATGTTTCTATTCATAAGGAATCGCTGATCTACATTAAATATTTTCTTTATTATACAATGGGTGGAGAGTCTTTCAAGGAGGTCATCAGATTCCGAAGCATTCTTTTTCAGGCATCTGATAAAGGAATCAGAGGAGAGGAAGCTCTGCGGAAATACCTAAAAAAGAATGGGGTTTTGCCTCGTATGCGGGATGTATCCGTCTCTTTACAGGCCATGAGAAATTCCCTGACTGAAGATAAAATCAGGGCTACGCCGACAATGGTAATTATCGATAACGGATCTAGAAATGCTTATAAGGGCAAAATAGATATTTCTGCCGCATTAAAAAGTTATGTCACATCCCGGCGATAGACTAAATGGACTGATGAAGCTGAATCCTCGGTCTGATCGGTGTCGCAGGAGTGAGGAGAAAGTTTAAGTAATAAACTTCCTATAGAAGAGAATGAGGGAAGGCAGAGTCGATTGGCTCCGCTTTTCTTTTTTGTGTAAATGATTGCTGATTGGAAACTTCTGCCAAACTAAGCAAGTATATGTCTGACAACTAAAAAAAATAGTGTACGATATCATTTGGGTGGTATGTCTTTGTGCACATAGAACCAGATGTCGCTGTCATGCTCGAATGAAAATTTACATCCTATAAAATTCCCTATAACCCAGCGAACCACTGTTTCTTGCTGGATCTCGGTACGATCAGGGTTATCCAATTTAAAAACCAATGTAATCGAGTCTTTGCGATGAAGATTATGATCATCGGAGACATGTATACGGCAACCACCAGTCGATAAATTTACGACAGTCGCTTTTTCTATTTTGTCAAAAAAGCCGGAAGAAGTATGCTTCCAATAAGAGCATTCAAGATTTATTTCCCTTCGGAAAAGTCTTCTGTTGTCCTTGAGGAATTTACTCATAAGCAATATCCTAAAACATTATTCTCTCACTGATTATGAAGAGGTCTTATATACGATTTTCGTGAACCCGTTTCTGTAAAAGTTTTTTTTGATTGCTATGAGTTCATTTATATAG
>JBEKJA010000188.1:0-5970 GCA_050011475.1 Syntrophales bacterium | reverse complement strand
TCTTTGAGAGTGGGGAGGTGGATGGGCTCGTGATCCATGGCGCCATGAGCCATGGTATCCTGAAAGAGGCCTATTACCACATGACGGACTTGCTCAAAGGTATGACGCTTGAACAGTTTCTTGATCAATCCAATCCGGATTTGACTGCCACCGCAACACTCCCATACCGATATGGCAAACCCATCATCGTCTCAGCTTTTTTTGACCGGGATGACAACTATACACGCGCCTATGAGGATCATGACGTCCCGGTTATAGATTCACCTGAGAAGGCCGCCCATGCCATGGCCATACTACTCAAATATCTTGAGATCAGAAACAGGAAAACAATCATTACACCTGCTCTTCCCGCCCGCAGCGAAGAAGCTGTCAGGATACTCCGCCGGGCACTGGATGCAGGACAGAATGCTCTTGATGAACATGACACCAAGCAACTGCTCTCCATCTATGGCGTACCTATCACCCGTGAAAAGAAAATCGATTCAGAAGAGGCGGCCTTTACAGCAGCCCGGGAAATTGGTTATCCAGTTGCTATCAAGGCCTGTTCCCCGGAGATTTTGCATAAATCAGGCAAAGGACTGATTGCCCTGGGCATACAAACGGAAGCCGATCTCAGGTATGCGTTCCGGTCCATCCGGCAAGCCAGCGGGGATGCACCGGTACTGATTCAGGAGATGATCAAAGGAAGCCGGGAACTCATGGCAGGCATGACCCGGTTCCCCGGTTTCGGTCCGTGCATTGTTTTTGGTCTTGGGGGTATATTTACTGAAGCATTCCGGGACACAACTTTTCGTTGCGCTCCCGTGAGTTCAGCAGAGGCTGGGGAGATGCTGACTGATATCAGGGCCCGGCAATTGCTTGGTTCATTCAGGGGCATGCCTCCTGCAGATACGGAGTCTTTAACTGCCATTCTTCAGGCGGTGAGCTTTATTCCCATCCTTCACCCGGAGATCGCTGAAATTGATCTGAATCCGATCATTCTGGACGTATCTGGACCCGTTGCAGCAGATGCCCTGATCACACTTATTTCATCGTTTTAGGAAGCGGGCTTCGATCAAGTCAACCAGTTTACGAAAGTCATCAATATCAATTACGGGAACATTGATTTGGAGAGGAACATCACTTGCCACGGCTATGAGATTATCTTTCCTGGATGACAGGATCTCCCGCTTCAGTTCGGACCGATGCACTTCAACCTTCGGATAGGGGTTCCCCTTATAGCCTTCAACAAGGACGATATCGGCATCATGGATGTATCGCTCCGACAACACCCCGATTTCGAAGTCCCGGTCCGTATCCTCAATGAGAGCCACCTTCCTTGGCGATGCGATAACAGTGACCACTGCGCCTGCCTTTTTATGGCGCCAACTGTCCTTCCCTTCATGGTCAATTTCAAAACCGTGCATGTTATGTTTGATGGTTGCCACCCGCCAACCGCGACGAGTCAACTCGGGAATCATTTTCTCGATAAGGGTCGTCTTCCCAGAATTGGACTTGCCAACAATCGATACGATAGGAATCATAGTTCTTTCATGTTTCCATAGGTACTTTAAGGAAGATCCCCGGCTATTCGGGCGGCGCCTATCGCACCGATAACCTGTGCATGGGGGGATATGATTATCGGAATTCCCATCACTTTCTCCATCATTTTCACGACGCCAACATTTTTTGCCACGCCACCGGTCATCATCAGGGGTGGCTTCAATCCAATCCGGTTGGCCATGGATGATATGCGGACGCAGATCGCCTCATGAATTCCCGCTATGATGTTTGCCCGGTTCTCACCACGGGCAATAAGGGAGATCACCTCTGATTCAGCAAAAACCGTGCACAAACTGCTGATTCGCGCCGGCTGCTTCGCCGTCAGGGACATCTCCCCAAAAACATCAAGGTCAACCTCGAGTGCCCTGGCCATCACTTCAAGAAATCGCCCTGTTCCCGCTGCACACTTGTCGTTCATGGCAAAATTCATCACGCGCCCATTCCCATCGAGAAGGATAGCCTTGCTATCCTGTCCACCGATATCGATGACAGAGCGTATCGATGAATCGATATAATGAGCGCCCGCAGCATGACACATGATCTCCGTAACGGCCCTGTCAGCAAAAGGTACGCTCTTCCTGCCATAACCAGTGGCAACAATCCTCTCGACGGCTGAGGTTGCCATACCTACTTCTTCCAGAAGCTCCTGAAATACTTTATTGCCCGCTATTTCGGCGCGGTAACCGGTAAAGATCACTCGCGTCCCGAGGGTGTCCCGGCCGTTCAGAAGAGCCGCCTTTGCGGTAATGGAGCCAATGTCTATCCCTGCCGTAATCATTTCGCAACCCTCATAGGGGTATAATCCAATAAAAGTTGGGGGACTATAAGACAAACCTTCAGGAGTGTCAACGGACAAGGCTTTCTTGTACCCCATTCCAATAAATACTTGACAAGATCCTCCGCATTCGATAGTAAACATTAAAGTTCAACTTCATTGTTTCAAGTTTATCAACCTATCAAGGAGGTATTCATGAAAACCAGGATTACGGAAATGTTAGGGATCCAATATCCAATCTTCCTTTCCGGTATGAGCTGGATCAGTGTGCCGGAAATGGTGGCTGCCGTTTCAAACGCAGGAGGACTTGGTATTCTCGCAACAGGCCCGCTGGATAAGGATCAGACCCGTGAAGCAGTCCACAAGATCAGGAAGCTCACGGACAAACCCTTTGGGGCCAATTCATCCCTATTGTTTCCCGGAGCCAAGGAATCGGCCAAGGTGCTTCTCGAAGAGAAAGTGCCGGTGATCAACTTTGCACTCGGCAAGGGTGACTGGATCGCGCAGGAAGCCCATAAATACGGCGGTAAAGTCATGGCAACGGTAGTCAATGCCCGGCATGCGAGGCGTGCCGAAGAGTACGGCTGCGATGCCGTGATCGCCACGGGTAACGAGGCGGCGGCACACGGAGAGTCCGTCACGACTTTCTGCCTCATACCTAGCCTGGCGGATACCCTGAAGATTCCTATTTTGGCGGCTGGAGGCGTTGCCGATGGGAGGGGTCTGGCAGCCGCGCTGGCCCTCGGAGCCGATGGCGTTGCCATGGGTACCCGGATCATGATGACGAAAGAGAGTCCGCTCCACCGGAATTATAAGCGTCTCTCCATGGAAAAAGACGTTACGGACACATTGTATTCACAGCGTATCGATGGTCTGTGGTGCAGGGTCCTGAAAACCGATGCGGCGGAGAAAGCAGTTAAACAGGGTTTGAATCTGACGGCAGCATTTATTAATTCCCAGGAAATAGCCAGGACGATGAAGATCCCATTCTTCAAGCTCTTTATCGGGATTCTGCTCTCTGGCTGGAAAACGTCAAAACAGATGGCCTACCTGGCCAATGCGTTCAAAGCTTTCAGGCTGGCCACTGAAGAAGGCGATCTCAATGCAGGCGTACTCCCCGCGGGGCAGTGTACAGGACTGATCCATGATGAGCCGACAGTAAAAGAGCTTTTTGAGCGGATGGCCAAAGAAGCTGAGAATATCCAGAAGCGCATGAACGGCGTTTTTGCATAATTGGACAGGCAGGATATTATGGGCCTGAAAATTGGAGAAATAGCGAGAAAAAGCGGAGTCCCCGCTTCCACGGTACGGTATTACGTGAAAGAGGGACTGCTACCATCTCCGGAGAAGATCAACAAGAAGATGGCCTACTATGACGAAAGCTGCATCAAGAAGATTGAAACGATTCAACATTTTCAAGGAAAAAAGTACTTTCCCCTGGCCATGATCAAGAATATCCTGCGGCGAATGGATGATGGCTTTACACTTGAGGAAGCCGAAGCGGTCGAGGATGCCGTATTTGCGCCGCAGGTCAACGGTGATGGGGGTTTGCTGGATCGGCAGGCATTTCTGGATACGACAGGTTTGGCACCCGAACAGCTTGAGGAGCTCGAACGCATCGGGTTGATCATGCCATATATTCATGAAAAGAGTAAAACCCTGTACAATCAAGAAGATGTCCTGGTGGGCCGGGACGCCATGCGCCAGATCTATCACTTCGGAATCAATCCGGCGGACCTGGAGTTTTACATCCGCCTTGCCCATGAGATCACCGATCACGAGGTGGCATTGCGGCGCCGCCTTATCCGGGGTATGTCCGCCAAGGACAATATTGAAATCACAACCAGCCTGACCAGGGCAGCCAACCAGTTTCGCAGTTATATCCTGAGAAGGCTGTTCCAGCGGAAAATCCAGACGTATATACAAAAAAGCCTGAACGGCAAAAAAAATAGCCGCCCTAAAAAACCAGCTAGGAGGATTACATGTTCAAGACAGCCATTACGGAAATGTTCGGAGTGAAATATCCTATCATATGCGGTGCCATGATGTGGCTCAGCAAACCATCCTTATGCGCAGCTATTTGTAATGCGGGAGGCATAGGCAATATCACCGCGGGCAACTACGAGACGGAGGATGAGTTCCGTGCCGCCATCCAGGAAACCCGCAAGCTCACCGACAAGGCTTTCATGGTGGGGATAACCCTTCTGCCATCCCTGCGGATCACCCCAGAGCACCATAAAATGTATATCAGGGTCTGTGCTGAGGAACGAGTATCAGGGATCGAGTTTTCAGGTACACCTGTAGATAAGGCCTCCGGGATGGAAGCCGTAGAGATGCTGAAGAAGACCGGCGTAAAAATGTTTCACAAGGTCGGATCCGTTCGTCATGCTGTCCATGCTGAAAAGGTCGGCTATGATGGAATCTACGCAGCCGGTATAGAGGAAGGAGGCCATCCTCTCAGTGATGACGTGACAACCATGGTGCTCACTCCGCGTATTGTCGATACCGTGAAAATTCCTGTTGTGACGGTCGGCGGAATCGCCGATGGCCGATCCGTAGCAGCCGCTCTGACGCTTGGTGCCCAGGGTGTCATGATGGCAAGCCGTTTCATCGCGACGAAAGAATGCGATGTCCATGAAAACATTAAACAGGAGCTGATCAAACGCCAGGAGTACGAAACCATGCTCTTCGGCAAGTCCATTGGTCTACAGGGGCGGGCTCTCAAATGCAAGGTCATCGATGAAGTGATCGCCATCGAGGAGCGCGGGGGCGGTCTTCAGGAACTCATCCCCCTGATGGCGGGTCAGCGAATTAAGGAAGCCTGGGAAAAAGGACTCGTGGACTACGCACCCCTGATGGTGGGCCAGTCCATCGGTTTAATCAAGGACGTACCCACCATGAAGGAACTCCTGGACCGCATGGCAACCGAAGCGACCGCACATCTGGCCAAGGCAAACAAGATGGTCGTCTGAGGGCTTTGAATACAAAGATCACAGGGTCATTGCGAGACGGCATTAAAGTCGCCGTGGCGATCATAGCTCTGTCAGAAGGTGCTTCAAGGCAGCAAGATGCCGGCGCGTCGGTTTTACATCCTTGTAAAAATACGCTTCGAATAATTCCACAAAGCGTTGTGCCTGATCTTTTGCGGCACTATCCCGCATCCTTCCTACGAATTCCTCCAGCCCTTCGGATGGTTTTCGTATATATCCCCGCCGTGCCATTTTTTTCAGAAACAGTTTCACGATCCGCTTTTCAGGTGAGGTCCGCCTGATGAACCATAGCAGCAGAATACCAAGCAGGACTGATCCGCAAAGAGCATATCCGATCTTTGCAAAGGGAATTTTTATTTCCGGCCAGGTCATCCTGAAGGGTTTGCGAAAAACAGATTCGATTTTTAGAACGATGAAAAACTGTTTTTGAAGGTCGAAGTTGATGACGGATGAGTTCCAGTAATATTGGAGGATATCAAAGACGAGCCGGATACGGAACAGAATGCCCCTCTGCCATGATTGGGTGAAGAAGTCAGTTCCAGCCGGCGTGGGATCATAACGGACCCACCCGATGCCGTTAAAGTAAGCCTCCACCCAGACATGGGCATTTTTCTGCGGAACGACATAATAACCCCCGACATCACTGTAATATACGCCGCGGTA
>JBEKJA010000187.1:0-5973 GCA_050011475.1 Syntrophales bacterium | reverse complement strand
CATGCTGAAGCGCTTTCTCACTTATATCGGCATGGAGGCGGACCGGACGATTTTCACTTGGTGTTCCGCTTCGGAAGGAGATCGGTTTGCCCAGGTGATCAAGGGAGTGACGAATGCTGTGCGGGCGCTCGGACCGGCCGGCAAGCTTGTCAAAACGATTTAAAAATCACAACGAGGATTCCGAACTGTGGATAATATTGAAAAGAAGATTAGAGAATCGGCGAAAACGCTGCTTGAGGAAAAGAAAGTTGACGTGATCATCGGCTACGAACAAGGGACTTTGCCGCTGACTGCCACCCCGTGTTTTATCACGGCCCCTGTAGAGGCGGACCGGCTCGTATGGAACGCCTTCTGCGTGCAGAATCTCGCCAAGTTCATTACCGACATTATTTCACTTCATAAAGCATCCCAGAAGCGGGTCAAGCCGGAAGACAGGAAGAAGAAAGTGGTAGGTGTGGTAGCACGCGGCTGCACATCACGCTCCATGGTCCTTCATCTTCAGGAAAAACAGTACGAGCGCGACGAGATCGTCATCATCGGCGTTCCCTGCACAGGATATGTAGATAAGAGAAAGATTGCCGCAGTGGTTGCATATGAAGATATCACCGGCGGGGAGATGGCCGGGGATCAGATCGCCGTCAAAACATCAGGCGGGGAAAAGAAGGTCCCCCTGAAGGACGTTCTGGCGGATAACTGTATCACCTGCCGTTTCAACAACCCTGTCCTGCAGGATATGATGATGGGCGATGCTGCGCCGCCCATGAACACGTCGGATGAATACAGGGAAGTGGAAGCCTTCGAGAATCTTTCCATGGAAGAGCGCTGGGCCTACTTTACCAAGGAAATGGCCAAGTGCATCCGCTGCTATGCGTGCCGCCAGGCATGCCCATCATGTTACTGCCCGATGTGCTTTGTGGAGCAGAGCCAGCCGCGCTGGGCCGGTGTCGGGGAAGATGCAACGGATACTGAAGTATTCCAGCTTATGAGGCTTTTCCATATGGTCGGCCGCTGTGTGGACTGCGGATCATGTGTGGCGGTCTGCCCCATGGGAGTGGACCTTCGTAAATTCCTCAAGAAGCTGGACAAGGATACGCTCGAATTATTTGAAAACCGGGCAGGCTCATCCCTTGATGATCCACCGCCCCTGTCAACATATCGTGACAACGATAAGGAAGATTTTATTTACACCCCGTAATGCCAGGATAGAACGGAGCAAGCATGAAAACTTTTCTCGATGAAGTGAATGAGAAAATCAACGGAGTTCCCATCCAGCGTTGTTATCATTGCCGTAAATGTACGGCCGGTTGTCCCTTGGCTTTTGCCATGGAGCACAACCCAAACAAGGTCATTAAAATGATCCAGATGGGACGGAAGCAGGAAGTCCTTAACAGCTCCTCCATCTGGCTCTGCGTTTCCTGCGAGACATGCATCACCCGCTGCCCGAATGAAGTGGACATCGCAAGGATGATGGATGTCCTGCGGCAGACGGCCATTGAATCCGGGGTGGCGGCAAAGGAGAAGAATATTCTGAGGTTTCACGAGGCCTTCCTGTCCAATATTCGTCTGGGCGGGAGGATCAATGAACCGATCATGATGATTCAGTATAAGCTGAAATCCGGGGATTATTTCTCCGATATGGCCATGGGCTTGGGAATATTCATGAAGGGGAAGCTGTCCCCGTTCTCACCCAAAACAAAGGATATGAAAGCCGTCAGGCGCATATTTGAGAAATCAAAATAGTATCCATCTGGAAACCGGAACAAGACACCGGTTCTGCTTATAAGGAGGTTTTTGGTGAAAGTTTCCTACTATCCAGGATGTTCCCTTCATGGGACGGCCAAGGAATATGATCAGTCGGTCAAAGCTGTAAGCAGCGCCCTGGGAATTGAACTCAAGGAAGTGGAGGATTGGTCCTGCTGTGGTGCGACATCAGCCCACGCTACGAATTTCAAACTCTCCGTTGCACTGCCTGCTAGGAATCTCATGCTGGCGGAAAAAAATGCGATGGATGTCATGGTTCCATGCGCAGCCTGCTTCAACCGATTCAAAATGGCCGAGCATCATCTGAAGGCGGACTGCGCATTAAAAACAGAGCTTGAAGGTATCATTGGAGGGAAGATCCAGGGTAATATTGCAGTGCGCAATCCAATGGACTTCATCTTCAAAGACATCGGTTTGGAGGCGTTGGCCGGAAAGGTAAAGAAGAAGCTGATCGGTCTGAAGCCCGTTTCGTATTATGGTTGCTTGTTGCTAAGGCCACCGGAGGTCTGCGAGTTCGACGATTATGAAAATCCGGTGATTCTGGATAAGATCCTGGCGACGATTGGAGCGGATGTCAAACAGTGGTCTTACAAGACGGATTGCTGCGGCGGAAGCTTGACCATCAGCAAGACAGACCTTGTTGTTCGGATGGTTGACAAACTTATGACCATGGCCCGGGAAGCTGATGCGAACTGCGTTGTTGCTGCATGTCCTGTTTGCATGGCGAATCTCGATATGCGGGCATCGGAAAACGTGCGGCTGCCGGTGTTTTATTTTACGGAATTGATGGCGCTGGCCTTGGGTCTCGAAGGGCCCGAGCGGTGGTTCAAACTGCACAATGTCGACCCCGTCCCCCTGATGAACACGCTTGGGCTGGCATAGGTCCAGGGGAAGACATCATAGATATCCTCTTCCCGGCGTAACGGAAGGGGAAATTGAAAATAATAAGGGATGTTATGGAAAATAGGCTTATAAAAAAGGATCAGCTGGCCGGTATTGTCAAAAAGATTTCGGAAGAGCGGCTGGTGTTCGCGCCGGTGAAGCAGGAAGGCCAGGTTCTGTTCAAGGCCCTTGAAAAGGGGGAGGAACCGCTTGTCCGATATGCTAACAGTAAGAATGCCCCAAAGAATTTCTTCTTTCCGCATACGGAATTAATGATGAAGTATACCCGTACACCAAAGGGCATGACATTTAAAGAAAAAGGGCCGGAGGCGCCGGAAGCGGTTCTCTTCGGTGTGCGTCCATGTGATGCCCGCAGTTTGGTGTTGCTGGACAGGCTGTTCGATCAGGAAAAATACCGCGATAATTATTATATCGAGCGCCGGGCCAGGATAACCGTAATCTCCATGGCATGCGTTCACCCGCCCTACGCGACCTGTTTCTGTACTTCTGTTGACGGGGCGCCCGTTTCATCCGATGGAGCGGATATTCTGATCACGGACGTTGAAGATAATTATCTTGTTGAGTTTTTATCGGAGAAGGGTCAGAAATACCTGTCATACTTCGGCAACGCCGCTGCCGATGAAGCCGCGGTGGCGCGAAAAGAAGAAATAGCGCGCCAGGCGGCATCGGAAATCAAGTCCCATATTCCGGCAAAAGAGATTAAGCCGATACTCGATGTGAATTTTGAACATCCGTTCTGGAATACGATTCATCAGAAGTGCCTGGCCTGCGGAACCTGCACCTTTTTGTGCCCGACCTGTCACTGCTTTGACATTAGCGACGAGGTGAAGGGGGCTGATGGAATCCGAATCCGCAATTGGGATTCATGCATGTTCCCGCTTTTTACCCTTGAGACGTCCGGCCACAATCCGAGAACCACTCAGAAAGAACGCTGGCGCCAACGAGCGATGCATAAGTTCAAATATTATGTCGATAATTTCAATGCCATTGCATGTGTAGGCTGCGGCAGATGCGTCATGTACTGCCCAGTCAATATAGACATTCGCAAAATAGTCACAGATATATCGAAACTATAAATTCTGGAGTGTGTATGCAGAACCCATATATCCCATATCCTGTCGAAGTCATCAAGATCATCACGGAAGTCGATACAAAAGATATAAAGACTTTCCGTCTGGCTTTTGTGAACAAGGAGGATGAGACAAAATTCAAGTACATTCCGGGACAATTCGCAGAACTTTCCATCTTTGGCAAGGGTGAATCACCCATCGGGATTGCATCTTCACCTACTCAGCCGGGCTACATTGAATTTTCCGTACAGAAAGCCGGTGTAGTCACGACGGTCCTTCACGAAATGGAAGAAGGGACGCTGATGGGAGTTCGGGGGCCCCTCGGAAATTCATGGCCCCTCGAATTTCTCGAAGGGAAAAATATTGTCATTGTCGGAGGTGGGTTTGCATTCACAACACTCCGGTCACTGATCAACTATATTATTCACGCAGAGAACCGGACCCGTTTCGGAAAGCTCACCGTGATCTATGGGGCAAGATCACCCGGACTGCTCCTGTACAAGGATGAACTTGCCGCATGGGAGAAACGGGATGATATCGCGATGCATGTGACGGTGGACAAGGGCGATTCCACATGGAAGGGAAGGGAAGGGTTTGTTCCCACGGTTTGCAAGGAAGTGGCGCCGAGCGCGGAGAACGCCGTAACGGTTATTTGCGGTCCTCCGGTTATGATTCGTTTCACTCTTCCGGTATTCTTCGATCTTGGCTTTTCCAAGGAAAATATCATTACCTCGCTTGAAATGCGGATGAAGTGCGGAATCGGCAAGTGCGGCCGCTGCAATGTGGGCAGCAAGTATGTATGCAAGGATGGGCCGGTATTTTCACTGGCCGAGCTGGATAAGCTAACCAAGGAATACTGACCGGGGGTCATTGCTAGGCGGAGCGTAAGCCGCCATGGCAATCTTAATGATAGATAAATGTTGGGAGCCATACCGGCTCCTTCGTTTTTTGGGGGACATTCAAAAGGAGCATAGCCGTGAATAAGATCATACAAACCGTACGGCTTTCGGAGAACGTCTTTAAGATGGTTGTTGAAGCGCCTGCAATAGCCAGGAAGCGTCAGGCAGGTCAGTTTATTGTGCTTCGGGTGGATGAAACCGGGGAGCGCATTCCGCTGACCATCGTGGATTCTGAGTCAGAACGCGGTACCATCACCCTCATTTTCCAGGTAGTCGGCAAGACAACAGCGCTCATGGCAGCCATGAAAGAAGGGGATTCGCTGCTTGATGTCCAGGGGCCTTTGGGTAATCCTACCGACATAGAGAAATTTGGCAACGTGGTTTGTATCGGCGGAGGAGTCGGGGTAGGGGTTGTTTACCCGATTGCTGTGGCCCTCAAGAAAAAGGGCAATCACGTAACTTCCATTATCGGTTCGAGAACAAAGGATTTACTCATCCTGGAAGATGAAATGAGAAGCGCCAGTGATGAACTCATCGTTACCACGGATGACGGAAGTTATGGTGTGAAGGGATTCGTAAGTAACGTCTTGAAGGAGATGATCGATAGAGGGGATAAGATAGATCGGGTTTTTGCCATTGGTCCTGTTCCCATGATGCGTGTGCTTAGTGAGGTGACCCGTCCTTACGGGATTAAAACCGTTGTGAGCCTCAATCCCATCATGGTAGATGCCACAGGAATGTGTGGTGCGTGCCGGGTAGCTGTAAGAGGCAAGACCCGCTTTGCCTGCGTTGACGGACCCGAGTTCAACGGACACGAGGTGGATTTCAACCTCTTGTCAAGCCGGTTGAAGATGTATTGTGAGCAGGAGAAAGAGGCTTACGAAAAGCACAGGTGCGGATACAATGGAAACGAGAGATAAGAAGGAAAAAATTCCCCGACAGGCAATGCCCGAGCAAGAGCCCAGGGTCCGGGTCTGCAACTTTGAAGAAGTTCCGCTTGGATATTCGGAAGAGACGGCCGTCCTCGAAGCAAAGCGATGTATCCAGTGCAAGAAGCCAGGCTGCATCTCCGGCTGTCCCGTGGAAGTCCACATCCCTGAGTTCATCCACCTGATTGCAGAAGGAGATTATGTGGGGGCTGCCCGGAGACTCAAAGAGACGAACAGCCTTCCAGCGATCTGCGGTCGGGTCTGTCCGCAGGAAAGCCAGTGTGAACAGGTCTGCGTTCTCGGGAAAAAGGGCGACCCTGTGGCCATTGGGCGCCTTGAGCGTTTCGCATCCGACTATGAGAGAAATACCGGTAAGGTCGTTGTTCCGAAAGCGGCGTTCCTCAATGGCAT
>JBEKJA010000186.1:0-5976 GCA_050011475.1 Syntrophales bacterium | reverse complement strand
AGGCTCGAATTCGTCGATCGTTTCATCAAAGGCGGGTTGGCGCTGTTTCTTGACGAAATCCACGATCCTCGCAATCTCTTTATCTGAGACGTATGCACCGTGTATCCTGGTAAGTTTGGAGGTTCCTGGGGGAATGAAGAGCATGTCACCGGCGCCAAGCAGGGTTTCTGCACCGAGCTGGTCGAGGATGGTCCTCGAATCCACCTTGGAGGAGACGAGGAAGGATATCCTGGTTGGGAAGTTTGCCTTGATAACACCCGTGATGACGTCGACTGAAGGCCTCTGGGTCGCCAGGATGAGATGAATCCCGGAAGCCCTGGCCATCTGGGCGAGGCGGGCCAGCGATTCTTCGACATGTCTCTGGGCGACCATCATCAGATCGGCCAACTCGTCGATGATGATCACGATGTAGGGAAATTTCACATGCTGCATTGTGCCGGCTGTAACCGGCCTGGCCGATCCTGCTGCAGGGTTTAGATTGCTTTTTGGTTCCGTATCAAACATGTCCATTGCTTCCGGCTCCGCCAACTGGACATGTTCGGCTTCAGTCACTTTCTTCCGTGTGCGGCCTTTTTCGATAAGCCGGTTGTATCCTTCTATACTTTTGGTACCCAGCTCGCTCATGACCCGGTAGCGCCGCTCCATTTCAGCAACCGCCCATTTGAGTACAAGGGCTGCCTGTTTCGGATCCACGACCACTGGATGAAGAAGATGGGGGAGCCCTTCATAGGCGGACAGCTCCAGGCGCTTCGGATCGATGAGAAGAAATTTGATGTCATCAGGGGTTGCCTTGAACAGCATACTGCAAATCATGGCATTGAGGGAAACGCTCTTCCCGGAGCCGGTGGTCCCGGCTATGAGAAGGTGCGGCATTCGGTTCAGATCGGCTATAACCGGCGAGCCGACGATATCCACGCCAAGGGCGATGGGCAAACGGCAGGACACATCCAGGAAACTTTCATGATCCAGGACGTCACTGATATATACGGATTCTCTTTCCGGGTTGGGTATTTCAATGCCGATGACAGCTTTCCCCGGAATGGGTGCGATAATGCGGATGCTGGGGGCTTTCAACGCAAGCGCGAGATCATCGGACAGGCTTGTTATCTTGTTGATCTTGACGCCGGGTGCCGGTTCCAGTTCATACATCGTAATGACCGGCCCCGGATGGACCTCGACCACCTTTGCATTGACTCCGAAATCGGACAGAGTCTTCTCAACGATCCTGGAGTTTGCAATCAGGATATCCTTTTTCTGCCGGGTATCCATCAAGGGGTGCTTCTCAAGGAGGTCCAGGGGGGGGAGTTGAAAGACACCTGGGGTTACGGCAAAGTCGAAAGTCGTCTGTTGAGTCCTGCGCCTCGGGCTTTTTTCAGTAAATGCCGGTGTCTCTTCGATAACGGGGCCGGACGGTTCCTCCGCTTTTTTCATCCTTTCAATTTGCATCTCTTTCAGACTTTCCCGGAAGGTCGTCAAGGCGGCCATGGTCCGCTCCTTGATATGCAGGGAGAATGCAGCCAATCCTTGAATGATGCGGACGAGGGATATATCTATCAACGTCATTAAGGACAGGGTGAGAATCAGGAACAGAAAAATATAAGTGCCCAATATACTGAAATAGGAGCTTGTCAGGCGAACTAGGAAAGCGCCTCCGTGGCCTCCTGCCGGTATCGGAATACCACTAACGGTAACGGCTTTGATGATGAGATCGAATAATCCCGACGTGGAGACGAGTATACCCACGATGCAGCCGATAGCCCATGGGCTTATTTTGAAGGATGGATTCATAAAAAGATGATATGCGGTAAGGGCAAGAAATACAGGAAGCCAGAAGGCACTGATGCCCAGCAGCAGGATTAAAAGATCGGAAATATAAGAGCCAAAGACACCAATGAGGTTATGTACGGGGATTGATTCCACTTCATAATGGCTGAATGATGGATCCATGGGATCATATGAAACAAGAGCCAGCAGAAAAAAAAGGGCCGTGCAGGCAAAAATGAGCCCTATGATCTCCTGCCTCCTTCGATTTTCTTTTTCCGTCGTTTTGATAGGCATGACTCAATTGATAGTGCTGGAATGCATCTGCTTTCTACGATTTTCCTTGAGTTGAATATTTTAACGGCACATTGATCTGACTCATTACTTGAAAACCCATTTGCAGTCAATATTGAATGTATGGCGCTTTAAACATAGAAAAGAATTGACAAACTGAGGTCCAAAATAATAGCATAATATGCTTTATCACAGTCGTTTCCGGGAGAACGGGCAAGCATGATGAAGAGTGGATCAAAAGCGCACATGATGAGCAAAAAAAGGGCATTCGAAATTATTGACCGATTTCCAGATGCCGCCGTCATGGTTGTCGGCGACATCATGCTCGACCATTTCATTTGGGGCAAGGTGTCACGGATATCGCCGGAGGCTCCCGTTCCTGTTGTTGAAGTTTCGGAAGATCGGCTGCTTCTTGGCGGGAGTGCGAACGTATCCAATAATATTCTTGCCGCTACCGGCCGCGTTTATGTGAGCGGGGTTATCGGCGCAGATGACATGGGGCGCAGGATTGTGACGGAATTCAATGACCGGCAGGCTGACACTAAAGGACTTATCGTTGAGAGTGGAAGGCCAACCACGCTTAAAACAAGAATCCTTGCGCATGGTCAGCAGGTAGTACGTTTCGATCGTGAGATCCGGCGCACGATAGAACCGGATAGTACCAATAGGATCCTTTCCTACTTTAATGAAATTCGAGATAGAATCGGTGCCGTGGTCATTTCCGATTACCGCAAGGGAGTAGTTACCAGGGCGCTTCTCGATGGTATCAGAAAAGCGGTTTCCGGCCGGAGGATAACGGTCTGTGTAGACCCGAAACAGAGTGATTTTTCTCTTTATCAGGGATTCGACATTATAACCCCGAACCATCTTGAAGCAGGGCTGGCAGCCGATATCGAGATTCAAAACGGCCGGGATGTAATACGGGCGGGAACAGTATTGCTGGAACGCTATGACTTTAAAGCCCTGCTGATTACGAGAGGCGAACAGGGAATGAGCCTCTTCGAACGGGATGGCGGAATTCGTCATACCCATTTACCCACGCAGGCAAAGGAAGTATACGATGTAACCGGTGCAGGAGATACGGCTATCGGTATTTTCGCCCTGGCCATGGCATCCGGATCAACCTTTCAGGAGGCCGCCGTTCTTGCCAATCACGCCGCAGGAATTGTTGTAGGGAAGGCGGGTACATCCACCGTTTCAAGGGATGAGCTCAAAAGGGCTTTATGAGCATACCGAAATCTGCCCATCCTGTTAAGCTGATCGTCGGGTTTCTGTCGGCGGAAAGAAATTTGCTTGACGAGGTTCTCAGAATTCTGACCGAAACGTACGGACCGGTCGACTGGATCAGTTCAGTAACGGCATTTGATTATACGGAATATTATAACCGAGAGCTTGGTTCCAACCTGCTGCGGCGATTTGCGGCGTTCGATCAGCTGATCAGTCCGGAAAGCTTACCGGATATCAAGCTCATGACCAATGCTACGGAAGATCAGTTTTCAACGGATGGGAAAAGGCGTGTAAACATCGATCCGGGGTATATCTCTGAAGCCCACCTGATTCTTGCAACGGGGAAAGGGTACACGCACCGTCCGTATCTTCGTGACGGTATTTACGCTGATTTGACCCTCGTATACAAGGACAAGGCCTTTCACACGATGGAATGGACCTATCCGGATTATGCAAGTGTCGCCATGCTTGAAGACTTGAAGAAAATCAGAGAGAAGTATCTCATTCAGTTAAGGGAATTGAAGACGGTGTTGTAGAATTTCGCGAGCAGGAGGCGGAAGCGGATGATCAGAAGTATGACAGGATATGGGAAAGCGGATGCCGTAATCGGTGGACGGAGAATCGTGATTGAGGTCAAATCCCTCAACCATCGCTATCAGGAAATGGCTCTGCGTATGCCCGGTTTTTTATTTTCTCTGGAACCGGCCGTAAAAAAGTTGATTGCGGCGCGGATTTCCAGGGGGCGGGTTGAAGTGGTTATCCGGATTGAGTCAGACGGGAGCCTGCAAAATGGAAGCAAACTGAAACTGAACCTTCCCCTTATTCAAAATTATTATCAGATCCTCAAACAGATCAAGGAAGAGTTCTCTTTGACGGAGGATATCTCTCTCGCCACCCTGACGGCCTTTCGTGATGCTTTCGTTGCAGCCGAGGAAGAGGAAAATCTGGCGGGAATTTGGGAGATGCTTGTCCCTGTGCTGGATGAGGCCATGGTTACCTTGACTGCCATGAGAGAAAAGGAAGGGGTGGCACTCAGGCAGGACCTTATGGACCGGCTGGCGATTATAAAGACATGTCTGGGGAATATAGCCCTGCGGGCACCACAGGTCGTTGTGGATTACAGGAAACGCCTGTCCGAGCGGGTCAAGGAATTTTCCGAAGGGATTGATGTGGATGAAATTCGTTTGGCCCAGGAAGTTGCTATGTTTGCTGAGAAGAGTGACATTACGGAGGAGATAGTCCGTCTCGAAAGTCATATTAAGCAGTTCCATGACGTGATGGATATTCAGGAAACCATCGGCAGAAAAGTGGATTTTCTCATTCAGGAGATGAATCGTGAAGTAAATACGATCGGCTCCAAGAGTGGTGACAGCGAGATTTCCCGGCAGGTTATCGATATAAAGAGCGAATTATCGAAGCTTAGAGAGCAGGTTCAGAATATTGAGTAACATGACGGGCGGCAATCATAAAAACGGATTGTTTTTTGTCGTATCGGCCCCATCCGGAACGGGCAAAACATCCATATGCAGGGCTTTGATGAAACGACAGCCGAACCTGCGCTTTTCCATTTCCCATACCACGCGGCCGCCGCGGCCAGGTGAGGTGGACGGCCGGGACTACAGGTTTATTACCGGGGAGGCTTTTCGAAATGGGATCGATGCCGGGGATTACATTGAATGGGTTGAGAATTATGGATATCTGTATGGTACCCCGGTAGAAGCGATGACGATTTTTCTTGAGCAGGGTTTCGACCTTCTGCTGGATATCGAGCCGAAGGGGGCAAAAGCATTAAAAGATAGATTTTCCAACGGAATTTATATATTCTTACTGCCCCCATCCATCGAAGAATTGCGAAGAAGAATCAGTCGTCGGGGTGCGGAATCGGGCAATGTCCTCGAGAAGAGGATAGTCACTGCTGTTAGTGAAATTCGTGAAGCTTTATGGTATAATTATGTTATATTCAATGATCGCCTTGATGATGCCATCGAGCGTCTTCAGGCAATCTATCTTGCGGAAAAAAGCAAAACGGAAAGAGTTTCCGAACTGATCCATACGCTATTTCCCATGAATATTTAATGGAGGTTTTAATATGGCACGCATTACGGTTGAAGATTCTTTAAAAAAGGCAGGCAATAGATTTGCTCTTGTTTTGCTGTCTTCCCAGAGGGCAAGGCAACTTCTGAAGGGCGATACCCCCAAGACGGACGTCAGAAACAACAGGGAGATAGTATCGGCATTGAGGGAGATTGCCGATGGCAAGGTTGGCTTTACCCACCCGGAATATCTGGAAAAGTTCAAGGAAGAATACAAACAGATAGACGACCATACAGAGTTCACCGGTGATGAGGAATACACAGAATAACAGGAATAATAATCCCCGGTCGAAGTTGATCTTTGCACTGGACGTCAGGGGTGACCTTAGGGAAGCCCTGGATTGGGTGGATCGACTCAAAAACCATGTGGGTCTGTTTAAAGTCGGCAAGGAAGCTTTTACCAGATTCGGGCCGAACCTGATCCGTGAGATCCAGGCAAGAGGTGCGAATATCTTTCTTGACCTGAAATTTCATGATATCCCCAATACGGTTGCCAGGGCCTCTGAAGCGGCCTGTTCTCTTGGTGTATCCATGTTTAATGTCCATGCGCTTGGCGGAAGGGATATGATGCGTGCGGCAGTAAAGGCTGTACAGCAGGCTG
>JBEKJA010000185.1:0-5978 GCA_050011475.1 Syntrophales bacterium | reverse complement strand
GAGTAAACTCAAGCTTTACTCTTTTGCTCTGCCTTTTTCAGGAAATACGTAAAGCTGAGCTCAAACATCAATTGACGACCCACAGACTCCGTCGGTGCAAACCGTCTGATAAAATCGATTTCCTCATCCGTGGGAGGGGCGGTTTCCTTAAGATCAGGGGAAATCTTCAGATCCCACGGAATGTCTTTCTTGATTTTATCCACGCTGACCCTAGGATGGATCTCTGAGAGATACATCTCTTTTGTTTCCTGATCAAACCTGAACACACCCTTGGTGGTAAGTAGCATAGAAGGCCCGGTCCCTTTAGGAAACAGCCCCGTTTTATCTCTGCTGTCACCGCCCTCAAGATAGCCCGGTGAGGTAAAGTAATCGAGCTTTTCGGCGAATTCACCTCCTCGCATGGTAAGAATCGTCCTCTTTGCATAGGATAAGAAATCAGCGGCGCCTCCGGACCCGGGAAGACGCACTTTAGGTTTATAGTAATCTCCGATAACGGTGGTATTGAGGTTGCCATATTTATCTATCTGGGCCACACCGAGAAAGCACACATCGGCGAAACCCCGGTATGTCATGGTAAACATCGAAAACAGATCGGTTGCATATGAAAAGCCTCTGCATGAATGGGCATCTGCAATGTGGTTGGGAGGCACCAGGGGCTCGAAATCGATAATACCAGATTCCATCATCAGTGTCGCATGAGGGGCATGCATGGCCTTGGCAAGCGCACCTGCCGTTGTGGGAAGACCAACCCCAAGGACCACATTTTCATAGTCGTGAATCTCCCGCGCCGCGGCAATAATCAAAAGCTCATTCAAATTATAAGGCTTACTCATAGAACATTCCCCTTTCCTTCATAAGCTTTTCCATTTCTTCTAATGTAACATCTAATCCTCTCGCTTTGCCCTGCTCGTTCCAATAAGAAGTGAATGCCGACCCATAGTTCGCAGGCGCAGAATAGAAGGCTTTGGCCTTGATTTCATCAAGTCCCCCGCTCCCGAACTTGGATATATAATGGTCGATGTACGATTCGCGCGACTTGCAGCCATAGACCCATTCGTCCATCCACACCTTCAGACCATCACCGGTTGCATCGGCACTGAAAAACATCCCGTACATGGGGCGGTCAATATTGTAATAACCAAGGACTTCGGTGGGGTGGGAGCCCCATGGTATTTCAACCACGGCATCGGTCCGGTATGCAGGAATAAGGGTGAGGTGGGGACTGGATTGAATAATATCATGTTCAACTATCTCCTCGCATGAAACAATGATCCTCTTACTGGCAAGGGCAGCAGCGGCCACACTCCCCAAAGCTCCCCAGTATTGGGCATTTCCAAACTTGTCGGCTCTCTGCACATGGACAATGCATACATCGGGATTCGCAGCCGGTACAGTGAGAATAGTCTTTCCGGTGTAGGGGCACTGGATCACACGGTATTTATCCTCTCCAAGAAATGAGCGCTTCTTGAATAAATCCGTGACAATCACACCTTCCAGAACCTGCATGAAGGTGAAGCCGTGCATTCCTGCAACTAGGCGTGCATTGTAATCAAAATTCGTATAGTCCTCCATCTGCAGGGTTCCCGCCTGCATGGCTCGCTCAACAGCCGAACCTCCCAACTTGCCGCCCGCACGGTATACATATGTGCTGACCAGCCGATCGACACACCCGCCGCCAACGAGCACCTCCACATCAAACACCCCGGATTGGGAATATAAGGTGAGCCCCTTCCTGCCCTGGCGGATCACCTCGAATACAAGTTCGGCGCAAGTCCCCACGGTATAGTTGCCGATGATAAGGTGATCACTATCATGAACAAATTTACTGATAGCCTTTTTTGCACTCATGACTTTATTTTCTGATCCTGACATACAAACTCCTTTCTCCATATAGATGTTTCGCCCAACCCATACAAGAAAACCTATTTCATGCTAATCTCACAATGAATTCTTTAAGAGAATATGCATTATCTTAAAAATAAAGTTTTCACATGATTTATTTTCTATCAACTATTTTTATGCACAAATGGAGAGTGGTTATGAACAGGGTAGCGTCTGGTTATACCGTCTCCTGTCCACTAGTCAACAAATTGTTCGATGTATCGGGTGAGCGCCTGGTATCCGTCCACGTGAACAAAAAGGGAAGGCGATACCGCTATTATATCTCACAAAGCCTTAGGTCTGACCCAAAAGATGCTTCATCAAGCGGTTGGCGATTACCGGGACAGGAAATGGAGCAAGTAATCGTGCATGCGGTATCAGAGGTCCTCCTTGATAAAGTTGCCATTACTGCCGCGTTACAGGAATCGGGAATCGCAACGCACTATATTCCGTCTGCACTTAAAGTAGCCGGAAAGATACAATCCAATACTGCAGAAGTAATCGATCGATTCATCCAGCGCGTGGAGTTGCGGCAGGATGGGATAAGCCTCACACTATCTATGGCATCGCTAGTGGCACCAGAGATGGACTCCAAAATTGTAATTATTCGTGATATCCCTATGCAGATGAAACGGCGGGGAATGGAGATGCGGCTGATCATTGATGGTGCCAGACCGGCCAGAGTGGACCAGACCCTGCTGAAAACAATTGTCCGTGCCCATAAATGGTTTAATGATTTGATATATGGAAGAGTGCACAATATGGCTGAAATTGCATCAAGGGAAAATGTGGATAAGAGCTATGTTTTCCGGGTGATGAATCTTGCCTTTCTTGCCCCTGACATTACTGAGAGTATCATAGCGGGGCAGCAGCCTGCCGATCTCAGCGTTGAAAGACTCACCAAACGGATTGATTTACCTCTGGATTGGGTGCAGCAGCGTCAGATCCTGGGATTTGGATCCTCTAAGTTGACCGACAAAATACCGAACAGAGAAAATAACTAATATCATGGCTTTAACCTGGTTCAGGCTGGCCTCTCCGGTCAACTTCGCCAGCCGAACCGCGCCAACAGCGCCCCTTCGGGCGCATAGACCGCAGAATCTCTCCTGCGGAGGAATTACTGGTGGGTCATGGCAGAATTGAACTGCCGACACTCGGATTTTCAGTTATTGGATAAGACCCCCGTGATTTTAGGTTTTGGTAGATATTAGTCGTTTTTATTAGGAAAATTCAAAAGGCAAGGGGTAGCATCTTCTGGGTTGTTACCCCTTGTTCTGTTTTGTCAGATTCACAATTACTTCACAGTCAAAATCAACTTCTCCAAAGTCTTAGAATCAAAATTCCATAAAAGTAACGATTACTATTTGAAATCGTTGGTAAAATAATTTAATAAAAAAATAGCCTCAATATCTATTCCACATATGTATTTTGTAAAAACCCGTAAAATCGTCGGATCCCTTTACAGATTTAGAAACATATTGTTATGAACTGTAATTACAATACAATTGTCAAAATACGGCAATTTTGCTCATTAAAAATTTGTCAGTATTCCTTACATAATTGTTTGAGCAATCCTTATACCAAAAAAACTAATAATACATAAATCCGAATAGTTATGAAGTTGGCACGTTTTGTGCGTGTAAATGTTAGACAATGTTAGACGTATACAGTTAAAGACCTTTAATTTTCCTTAATAAGGAGAAAATTTAAAAACTAAAAGTTGGAGGTGCTTATGAAAAAAATAGTAATATTATTTATTTCGGTTGTTATGTGTATAGTTTTATTGAGTTTACCGGTTAGTCTAATGGCGACCACCAGCGCGGATAAGCAGACCGCGATTGATGCCGGTTTGGCTTACCTGGCAGCGGACCAAAATCCCGATGGATCTTGGTCAAATGGTTACAATGGCAGTCAATTTGCGGCAGCCGACACCGCCGCAGCGCTGCTGGCCTTCACGGAACAGTCTTACAAACCGCTGGGATGGGATGGGCATAATTACTCGTCCGTGGTCGCCAACGCCACCAACTACCTGCTGAGCCAGGCCTCGACATTAACCGGTTCTGCCAACTGGTGGGGTTTCGGTGCCGGCTTATCTGGAATCTATTGGACGAATGGTGGCGAAGAGACCTACGGCACGGGCTTGGCTATTCCAGCACTCGCCCGGCTGGTCTCCAACCCTTACGGCGGGCCGTCGATTTATTCTCCTTCTGCCGTTATTAGTAGCAGCAATTCGGCAGTGAATGGTCTAACCTATACCCAGGTGATCCAAGCGGCGGTGGACTCGTTCACCTGGGGCCAGACAGGTCCGGCTTACGGCGACCGATACGGTGGGTGGCGCTATTTTTCTGGGCAAAATGATTCAGATATGTCTACCACCCAGTGGCCTGTCATTGACTACTTGATGGCTAAGCAGGTGCCGGGTGTGAATATTCCCGGGTCAGGTCAAGATCCTGGTAACAATGTGAAGACCGCCCTGCAGGCATGGTTAACCGCGGTTCAATATACCGCCACAAATAATTTGGGGAATCCTGCTAATATTGGAGGAGTTGATTACCAACCAGGAGTTGGCTGGACCAATGCAACCCATGCCGGCGGGTTCCTCCTGTCCAATTACTTTGCTGGCGGCGGTGGCGATAAGGCCGCAGCCCTGGCCTGGCTGAATGCGAATTGGCCGGGGATTACCGCAAACTCTAGTTGGGTCGGTTACAATAACGAAGGTAACCCCTACGCTATGTGGGCCGTATACAAGGCCTTGGAAACGCTCTATGGCACGACCGGCGCAGGGCCCATTTCGAATCTCGATCCCCAAACCACTGCCATTGATTCCGGCGCCACCTGGAACTGGTGGGAAGATTACTGCCAGTATCTAGCTCTTAGCCAGAATGGTGATGGTTCCTGGTCCGGTGCCGATTATTGGACCGGCGACCTGGCCACTGCCTGGGACATCAACATCCTGAACGCCACCGAGACGATTGTGCCTCCTACGGGTACCCCCGAACCCGCAACCATGCTGCTTCTTGGGCTTGGTCTGATTGGGGTGGCGGGAATTAGAAGGAAGTTCAAGAATTAAATTAGAGTAAATCTTCTAAGCAAAAGGCAGGGGCGATTGTCTCTGCCTTTTTTTCTTGCAGTAGTAGAAATTACAAAAGTGAGATAAGTTATTATCGAGAACACGACATGAAGAAAGAACTCACCATCTGTTTCCGCACCACTAAGGATAATAAAAAATCCCTTGAGCAAATAGCCAAGAAAAGTCGTAAGAGTGTCTCATCTGTCATTAACAACATCATCTATAACTACCTTGGAGAAAACAAATCCCCAAATGCACTTCCAAAAGAGCAACGAGAGTTTCCTCGCAAGAAAGTGCAGCTCCCCGCTCTTTTTTATAATGGGAATACTCAATCCGGTAACATCAAAACATTGTGTACAGTTTTGGACATTTCATTGGGAGGGGTTTTGATATCTGCCCCTTTGGGGTCAAAGTTAGAGATAACCAAAAATGATCTGGGAAAAAATTTTAATGTTATTTTAAGTCTGCCTGAGTCATTACAGCCCATAGACATGACATGTCGGTTACAGAGGATCCACGAGTATGAAAAGGATGTTCAAATTGGAGTGGACTTCGTAGACACCAATTTTCAAAGCTGCCAGATCCTTCAGAAGTACCTGATCTGATTCGCATATACCCATCTAAACAGTCATCCCTCATTAATTTCTTTCCTGAGCAGATAATTTACACGTAATAATTGGAACAATTATTAGTGGACGGTGATCTGGGTTTAAGCCTGCACCTATTGAACCCCTATATAAAAGGTTGGAATTCAACTCAACTAGTTACAGGAAGTAACACTTAGCTTTACAAAAACATGCCATCATCAGAGTCGATTAAACGCTTTCTCCTACAAGTCCTCTATGGGATCTTGTGTTGAAAAGTGAGGATTACAGATTAAAACAAAGCTTAAATCGCCGACTCATGTGACTTGCCCCCAGAAAGTGTACCACATCCAGAGTTAGAATTCTGCCATTTTATATGCTTTCAGTGCAGCCATGCCTCCGGTGCCGGGGGACGATACTTTAATGAGCTATGCGGCCTGAAC
>JBEKJA010000184.1:0-6017 GCA_050011475.1 Syntrophales bacterium | reverse complement strand
GCTTTGAATGCAGCCCCGTGATTCCTTCTCGTACGTTTTGCCATAGTTACTGCTCCTTTCTGTGTCATTATAGAGCAGCTTTGCCACTTATGTCACTGTCCAGTTTTCCCAGACCGGCTCTGGCATCATAGAAGTTGGTCCGCCAAAGGGGTATAATGGATCGTTTAATTATATGGCATTTCGTGATGCAGCAGAAAAATATTATAGAATTTTAGTTGGTTCCCAAGGAAGGGTAATCCATATTGAAGGTGGTAAAAATATACGTCTGCGGAACAATATTTTTGAACGAGAAATGATCTTTGAGTTTGAGTTAAATTCTTGACCCCAAGATGATTATTCGTCAAAATGACAGCAATATGAGTTTTTAATGGCTCGAACGTCCATTCTTCACTGCGATTCATAATAGTTCATTTTTGATGATTGCCTTGAGACTTGCCGAAAAGGCAGGAAAGGTTTATATGGGGGCCGAAACCCTCTCTTAGTTTTTGATCCAATTTGTCCAAAACCATTTGAAGACATACACCTATCTTAGTTTTTGATCTAATTTGTCCCAAACCATTTAAAGACTTACAATTGTAACATCTGAAGAAAGAAGGAGAGAAATGATGAAGGTGATTTTGTTGTCAGTATTAGTGGTTTTAGGATCGGCCTTGTTTTCGGGCTGTGTCACTATGCAAACATGGCCAGATTATGAAAGAAGTGCAGAAAGCAAGATGGTTGTAATCCAGGAGAAGATGGGTGATGGGCTGAAAACCGGCACGCTTACCCCCGATCAGTCTCAGATGTATCTGGCAACATTAAAGGGTATTCGAACAGACTATGCGAAGCTAAAAGACAAAAGGGTTTCC
The DNA here is from genome assembly GCA_050011475.1 of Syntrophales bacterium. Taxonomy (GTDB): domain Bacteria; phylum Desulfobacterota; class Syntrophia; order Syntrophales; family JBEKJA01; genus JBEKJA01. Next base: position 5,169 of record JBEKJA010000184.1, on the reverse strand, counting down.
CATGGAGAATGGGACAGCCTTCATGCAAAACTTGATGTGCTTGGAGAGGAGATAAACAGGGTGCTTTCCCAGAATAAAAGTATTGAAGAACCAAAGAATGGGTACAGGATTGTAGCACTCCAAAAGAAAATTGATGATGGAAAAATCAGCGGGAGCTTGCCTCTGAATGAGGGGAAAGGCTTTCAGGCCAGAATAGACTCAATTCGGAGTGATTATTTGCGGATGACGGAAGGAGGCAGATCCGTTACGAAGGAGGAGAGAGCAAAGATTTCCAGTCGGCTTGATTCCTTGGAAATGGATCTAGTCAGGTTTCAGTAGAATTTTCAAAAAAATCAGCATCTAGGGATAGAACCTGGACTTAATCACCTTGTTTCTCTTTCATGATCCGAAAAATCAAGGCTAAAGCACAAGCCAGAATCCCCATTCTTTGACGTTATAGGGGCTATACACGCATTCTGCAGCATTAAACCCTTCCGATGGAGGAACACATAGGAGGAAATGCTGTTAATTGACCCCCCCCCCCGTATAGGAAGAAAAAATGATTAGCAGGAAAACTGCTGGGCTTAATCTTGGACATCCCCCCCCTCCCTTGCTTCTCAGAACTGATTCCCCATCCTATCTTGCCATCTTTTATCATCTGTGTTAGACATGCCTCAACTTTCAATATAACTTTTTATCCGAAAGATTCGTTTTTCTCATAAAGCATCAATAATCCGCAGTAATATATTTAATGCAGAACATCCTTGAATTTCAAATAAGAAGCGTAACGGGGGGGAGAGAATGGATATTTTGAATTATACTGAAGAGCACAAGATGTTTCGTGACAGCCTGCGCAAGTTTCTTGAAAAGGAGATCATCCCCCACATTGAGGAATGGGAAGAGGCGAGAATCGTTCCAAAGAGCACATGGAAGAAAATGGGCGAGCAGGGATTCCTCTGCACTACCGTTCCGGAAGAGTACGGCGGGGTTGGGGGAGACTTTCTCTATTCCGTCATCGTCTGCGAAGAAATGGTAAAGACAAACTTCTCGGGCCTCACGGCTTCGCTGCACAGCGACATCATCGTTCCCTATATCGAATCCTTTGCATCCGAGGAGCAGAAGCATAAGTACCTACCGGGATGCGTCAGCGGCGATATTATCACGGCCATTGCCATGACCGAGCCCAACGCAGGCAGCGATCTAGCAGCGATAAAAACGACGGCCGTGGAAGACGATGATACATATGTGCTCAACGGCCAGAAAACTTTTATATCCAACGGTATCAATTGTGATCTCGTGGTCGTTGCAGCAAAAGACCCCAAGGTGGCGAATCCTCACAAAGCTGTTGATCTTTTTCTAGTTGAGACCAGCACGCCGGGATTTGAGAGAGGGCGCCAGATCAAGAAGGCGGGTATGCACAGCCAGGATACCGCGGAGATGTATTTTACGGACTGTCGGATTCCCAAGTCAAATCGCCTGGGAGAGAAAGGATCGGGATTCTTGAAACTCATGCTGAAACTTCAGCAGGAGCGCCTCATATGTGCTATCAAGGCAATTGCCGCAGCGGAGCTGATGCTAGACATCACGATTCCATACTGTAAAGATCGTGTTGCTTTTGGCCGGCCTATCTCCAAGTTTCAGCACAACCAGTTCGAACTGGTAGAGATGGCTACCGACATTAAGCTTGGCCGGACTTTCATCGACAAGCTCATCGCCGACCATATAGAGAAAAAGGATGTAGTCATCGAGGTATCCATGGCCAAGTTCTGGATGACCGATATGGCCAACAGAGTGGCTGACCGCTGTCTGCAGCTCCACGGTGGCTATGGTTACTGCGATGAATACCCCATTTCACGTGCCTGGCGCGATATCCGTGTTGCCCGGATCTTTGCTGGTACGAATGAGATCATGAAGACCATCATTGCGCGCTTCATGGGACTTTAGAGGCTTCTGATTACAGAGTTTGGTGTGCTATGATAAAGGAGACTTGTAGGTGAAAGAGATTATCGAGATTAAATTCCAAACAATACTTCACGTACCTCTTACCCCCGTATTTGCAGAAAAATTAATTAAGCTAATATCCTTAATACTTAATTAATTATCTTGATCTGCTTCAGAAGCTGAAAATCAAGACTGACAACGATAGCCAAGAAAGCCTTCAGGCTTCGCCGTAAAACCTCCCTCCCCTGCTTCTCAGAACTGAAGCAAGCCAAGAGAGAAGCTCTTGCCCCACAGATTTTACTCTGAGTGGAAAATTCTTTCTTCCTGAAGTCTTTACAACCTAATATCTACGATAAGTGAAAGATTACAATGGGCAATCATCGATACAACCAAATAAAAAAAGCAGGGTCATTTCTGACCCTGCCGTGACATATCTAGTTGCTTCCTATATAGGGCTTCGCCTCAATTACTCGGCCGGGACAATTCACTCGCTAGATTCTTATCAAACAGCATTATCTCGATCCGGCGGTTCTTCTGTCGTCCTTCCCGTGTATCGTTCGGGGCAATGGGGTCATATTCGCCTCTCCCGGACGGAACCATGCGCTGAGGGGGTATCCCAACATCTTGCAGATAGCGAACCACTGTGGTCGCCCGGGCGACCGAAAGCTCCCAGTTTGTCGGGAACCTGCCCTGCAATGATTTGGCTACCTTCACGTTATCCGTATGGCCCACAACTCGGATGATCTTGTTCTCATATCCTTTCAGGGCCTCACCAACTTTTTTCAATACTTCCTTGCCGCCTTTCTTCAGTGTTGCCGAGCCAGAATCGAAGAATATCTTCTCCGCAAGTTCCACTGTCAGCATGTTTTGATACTGCTTCACTTGGAGCTGGCCTTTCTCTACTTCCTTTGACAGATCCTGCACCAGCGATTCGTATTGTTTCTGCTGCTGTTGGCTTGCAGTGAGTAAAGATTCCTTCTGCTGCTGCAGGGACCCCACTTTCTGATCCAAGGAACCCACCTGCTGCTTCATCTCCGTGGTTTTCTGCTCCAAGGACGCGATCTGCTGCTGCAAAGTAGTGTTCTGTTGTTCAAGTGCCTTTTTCTGATTTTCTAAGGCTGTATTTTGCTGTTGCAATGTTGAGACCTCGTTATTTTTCATCGCCTCCATCTTCTTATAGGTGCCGGTGCTGACGCAGCCGCTCACGATGAATCCCACCACGAGAACAGCAATGCCAATGCGAAGATACCTGTTCATGTTTTACCCTCCTTTGTATATTCAATTAGTATCATGGATGGATCTAGCATCCTCCCACAAACACCATTGGATCGATGCCTAACATGGATAAGAGCTCAAAATCAAGATCGTATTACCATAAATGTAATTGTTGAAAATCCTTGTTGTATGAAGTGATAATTATATATAGTCATCTTTGTTTTCGTGAAAGGCAAGTGCAGGACATGGCATACTCTCCAATTCTGATGCGCACGGCTGATGGCCAAAGTTAATCTCTTTCCATCTGTAAGCCGCAATTCATACAACTGCCTCTCATTAAAAAGTTATAGGGGAACTAGACAACCTCTTCCTTCCTGTAACATTGTTTTTCAAATTCAACCCAATCATACAACGTTACAATTGTAAATAAACACTGAAAAGGTCTTCTGATATAAATAGCCTCATACCTAAATATTTAAAGGAAAAAGATTCTAAAATATTGTCTGCCCCTCACCTCCAAATCGACAAAAAGGTGAGGGGTTAAAGGAAGTAATTCCTATTTCTTGATTGTAACAACAAAACGGTCTCTTCTGTTCTTTGCCCAGGCCTCTTCATTATGCTCTGGATCGAGAGGCCTTTCCTTGCCATAGCTGACTGTGCTAATCCTGCTCTTATCAACGCCCAGATCGACAAGGTATTTCATGGCAGCGTCAGCCCGTCGCTGGCCAAGTGCGATGTTGTATTCGATGGAACCACGCTCATCGCAGTTTCCCTCTATTAGCACCACATATCCGGGGTGAGCATTAAGCCTTTTGGCAACCATATCGAGGATTGCTCTGGCTTCTGTATCGAGATCATATTTATCGTATGCAAAATGTATATCATCGAACTGAGAGGCTTCTTTTTCAGCCTTGGCGGCCGCTTCCCTAGCCCTAGCCTCTTCTTCCGCTTTCGCCCTTTCCCTCGCCATCTGCTCTGCCCTAGCTGCCTCCTCCGCTTTTGCCTTGGCTGCAGCTTCTGCTATTGCTTTATCTTTTTCCGCATCAGCGGATGGCTGGGTAGGCGCCTGTTCCGCTACTGCCGGTTTCTCTATGACCGGCCCTTCTTTTACCATCTGTTTCTTTGCGCATCCTGTACTGAATAAAATCAAGACCAGACCCATTACGACCAATACTAGAAAATAAACATTACTCCTCTTCATTTCAATTTCCCCCGCTCTATCTTGATCGGTTAAATGGTTTTTCCATGCGAATTTTATCAATCAATTTTGATTGGTCGATACTCTTTCTTCCTCCCAATTCATGTTCTTAGTTATTCTTATCTGTAATTCGATATCAAGGTTATCGTTCCTTCCATCCTTTTCATAGCACACTATAAGCTCATTCTTTCTAAACCCTAAAACTTTATACCACCCCAAGCGATTTCTATAGCGGCCACCTAATTCGAATTTAATTTGTTCAGCCATAATATCTCCCTTCTTGATAGATCAAATTTGATGATTCCTTTTATTCTACTGCAATTCCCTTGCTATATCTTCTCTCAATTTTTATTTTCTAATCGGTGGGCTGCCTTCTCCTTTAAGTTCATTATTCGTTTCATAACCCTAAACCCGTTCGCCTATCTGGTTGTGGATCCTGAAATCGTACAACAACGCAACGCCTTGCCACAATCCACTCACATAATAATGGGCGCCCATGTGTTTTTTTCCGCACTTTTGCGCAGCCTTAGTTGTTTTGTGAGAGTGGCCACAGTGATCGCGCTCTTTCCACCTCTTATAATTCGGGCTGCACGAACCTGATTCCACAACCGCGCTGTATCTTTCTTTTTTGTAATTCACTTTCCTTCTCCTTCATCATGTCCATACGGACTCGGTTTCATAATTAATTCTTTATTAGATAACATCAGCAACTGTTTCCCGAACACCTTCAATAACTCCCTTGGTATAGAAACCTTTTTTTGTATGTTTAGTAATCTCTTCAATGACGGTTCTGTACCGGGGTGCATCAATAGTAAAGCATAATCGAGTTCCTACAG
>JBEKJA010000183.1:0-6395 GCA_050011475.1 Syntrophales bacterium | reverse complement strand
GGAGAGGAAAGACGTCTTCAGTGCAATGTTCTGGATGTTAACGATGGTCGCATACATACTCTATGTGGAACAACCAAAAGCCTGGAGATATATCCTGACCATAATTCTGTTCACGATCGGCCTGATGGCCAAGCCCATGCTGGTCACCTTGCCGTTTGTTCTTCTTCTTCTTGATTACTGGCCCCTTAAGCGTTTTGATACTGTACAAGTCCGCCGGCTTGTTATTGAGAAGATACCTCTTTTTATCCTATCTTTGATCTTTTCTATTATCGGATATGTGTCGCAAAAGAGCGGCGGTGTTCTCAATCTGGTCAGCGTCCCTGTGCTGACATGCATTGAAAATGCATTGCGGTCGTATATAATTTACCTGCAGAAGCTGTTCTGGCCTGCTGATCTTGCGGTTCTTTATCCGATTCACCATCCATTTGTTATTCCATTCTGGCAAATATCCGGATCGCTGTTGATCCTCGTAGGAGTAACCATCTTTGCTCTCTGGATAAAGAAGAAGCACCCGTATCTACTTGTGGGATGGTTCTGGTACCTTGGAACACTGCTTCCCGTCATCGGCATCTTTCAGTTGGGTCATCAGGCCTATGCCGACCGATACACGTATATTCCGCTCATCGGCATTTTTGTCATGATTGCCTGGGGAATGGCAGATCTGGTAAGGCGCATCCCGTTTCAAAGAGTCATCACAACCATAGGAGTTATCGTAATTTTCATTATTCTTTCAATAGTCACCCAGAACCAGATCGGATATTGGCAAAACACAACATCCCTGATGACTCATGCGATAGAAACGCACCCAGAAAACTATATGGCCCACTGGTACCTGGGAACCTATCAAAAGAGCATCGGTCAACCAGCTGAGGCCATCGCTAATTTTGAAGAAGCCCTTAAAATCGATCCGGTGTTCAACATTTATCATGAACTTTCAAAAATGCTATGGCAGCAAGGCAGGTTCAATGAGGCTATCTCTTATCTGACAACCTGTTCAAATCTTGATCCCGAAAACGCTCAGACTTATAACGACATGGGAATTATATTGATGAGCATGAACAGAAAGGAGCAGGCCATATTGTATTTCAATAAGGCCATCCAAATAGATCCAAACTATAATGTCGCCATCAATAACCTTAACCGCGCCCTATCCTCTCAACAATAACCAGTTTTCCACCTCATTGTCTGAACTTGTTTCATTACCCCTAATACCTGGAGGCTGAAACTAGTTTATGACACATAGGTGGAGTTCAGAATAATAAGAAGTTTCGTGGTACGGCGAAAAATCCATCGTATACGAATTAGAAACAAGTAATGTCTAATCTGTAAATCAAAATGCATCTGCAAAGGAGGCAGAATGGCACTTTGAGGCTTGCTGAAAAGGCAGGAAAGGTTTATATGGGTGCTGAAATCCTCTCTTAGTTTTTGATCAAATCTGTCCAAAACCATTTGGAGATGTACACTATTTGAGTTTTAGTATGAGAGAAAGAATAAAGGTACTACTAAGCCAGATTCCCCTTTTTTTGCTTTCTGTTGTCATCTTCTCCATTGCGGCTGTTTTGGGCTGGGAGAAGCTGCACTATGGATTCAATTTTTTTGATGAGGGCTTGTTTATGACGGAAGCCTGGCGTCTGACTGTTGGTGACCACTACTTTCAGGATAAATTTACGGGCGCCCTTAATTTATCCCCCTTTATAAGCAGCATCTTTTTCAGGATCTCGCCGAATATTACCCTTCTTGGTTTTAGAAAACTTCAGTTTTTATTTACAATCCTCTCATCGATTCTATTGAGTATCGCTCTATATCAAACAAATAGGATTTACTGGTATCAGCTTTTTGTTTTTTCCCTATTTGCCTTTACTGGCTTCAACTTGACAGGGGGGATTCCCAACTTGTTTTATCACACATACCCCCATCTCTTTATTACACTGCATCTGGCTGCTCTGTTATTCGGCTTGTATCAGCAATCCGTTGCCATACGGCGAATGCTGTTTCTGCTCTCCGGCTTTTTTCTTTGGTGCATCAGCTTTAACCTGCTTCATCTCAGTCTTGTCCTGGCTTCGCCGATGATTCTTTTTCTTTTTTTCCGTATATTAAAACAGAATGATGAAAAATTTGGATTCATTGACTTGTTTTTCATATACCTGCCGATAGTCATTTGCTGGGGAACATTCATTGCCATCTTCAATAGAGCTTACTTCCAGAATATCCTGGATACGATTCAGTTGATGAAGATTTCAAAACTTTATAAGTACAAAAACCTTATTCATGTGAACTGGGGAGTGCTGGCGCGTGTATTCATAACCTTTGTATACCTGCTGATTTGTGTTCTCAGCATCCTTAAATTACGGCTTATTCCTCTTGCTATTGCTCTGATTCTTCTTTCATCATCAATGTTTATCATCATCAAGACATCATTTTTCGGGCTGATTCCTTTGCCGGACTGGCTGTTTTTTTTCGATAAGCCAATGTGGCTCGCGGGCCTGCTGCTTTCATTTCTGATGATTTTCACATTTTACATGTTGTGGACGCTTTACAGAAAGCAAGAATTCAGCAAGGAGGAAACCATTGCTGTAATTCTGGCTATCCCTTGCATGATCTTATCTGTAAGCAGCATCACATTTTCTTTTAACGGCGCTCTTAATGTGCTTGATTATTCAATTCCTCTCGTTGGCGCCATGAGTATTTTGATCCTGTCGCACAAAAAAAAGGCGCCATCGCACTACCTTGTTCAATTCCTGATATTATTGATGCTGTTTGCTCCGTTCTATTCTTCCACCGCACGCTTCAATTGGCTGTTTACATGTTTCGATGTGGCTCCCAAAGATGCCAATGCGGAAATAAATGATGGTTTCTGCAGGGGCATCAAAACAAACACGGTTTACAAGAACCTGTATGTCTGGCTCGAAACGATGGCTGATAAATACACCCAGAAGGATGATTTTATCATTTCCTATACATGTACTGCCATGGTCCATATGATAACGAAAAGGCGTCCTGCCCTTGACGAGTCAGCCATTGATTTTTGGATTTATCCACCTGAGTACTATGAAGCGGCCATCAACAAGATGAAGAACGGGAAGCGGGAACCAGCGATGGCATTTGTTTTTGAAACAACACCCGCCTTCCTTTCTCCAGACCTTGAGGGAGGTAACTACTATTATATGTACATGAAGCTGATTCACATTCCTTCCAATGATCCTGTGACAAAATATATTGCCGGGAATATGCGGCCGGTGGATGAATTCAGAACGGCTGATGGTGTCAATGTCAGGTGTTATATCAGAAAATAGTCGAAGCTCTGTAGATTGGGTAATGCGGTAGAAAAGGGCGAGCTTACTTCGTATCAACCCATCCGAGAAAATATCCAAAATATTTTTTGGACTCTTTATAGGTTTCAATGATCATATCAGAGTTCATACGCGCTACCACACCTTTTACAGAAACGACTCCGAGGTAATTATTCCCATACTTGATGAGGATATCCATCTCATCCAGTGTGGTCACAGCATTTATTACACGCGTGCGGAGCGCATACTGTCCTATCGGTCTTGGCGGGTACTGGGGTTCAACTGACTCAGCAATGATTATGCCATTATACGGATTCATCCGCTTTCGATATGAGGCTGTAACTTCGATGCAGCCCACATCGCCCTGATTTATAAAATATCCGCCTGCTTCGAGCGGGCCTGTGCTACATACCCGGTATTGGGGTTGCGCTACCTCATAGGCCATGAATTGGCTTTCACAGAATACCGGCTGGCCGGTTATAGGGTGATATGCACACAATATTCCATCATTACCCCAAACGTATACTAGCTGATGTGCACCTATTTCAAAGTCACTATCGGCTTTGAGATTCGTGAAGAGGCTATCTTCCGTGTCAAGATAGAAACTTTTACCATTCGCTCGAACAAGCATCATGGTAGCCTTAGTTCGGCCTGAAGAGATCATCTGGCCAAGTGGAGTATTCATCTGGTCTTCATTCAACCGTTTTATTTCAGACCATGCATTGGGGATATTAAGAGTGAGTATGATGTTTAGCAGAATTATTAAGACGACGAGGACGATCTTTCTCACAACGAAGCACCTTTTATCGTTTCTAAGCAAATGACTTTAAATGATCATTATAAAAAATGAATCATTATAAATGGTTAAGGCTTTGAAACCAATACAGGACTACTCCATTAAACTAAAGCTAATTAATGATAACGGTCTCCACCTCTAAGATCAAGCATTATTTCTCCCTACTCCATATTTGATAATAAAGTATTACTAATGTATATGAAGCGATAATGTCAAACCCTTAAGACCTTTTTAAAGGACTGGACCATATGCGAATAAGAATGATCAGTTTGATATCTTTAATATTCATAGTATGGATCACCGGTCAAGGGCACGCTGGGTCATTGACACCATTGCAGGTTTCGATCTGGAACCCAGTACAACTGTTTTCCCAGGACTCAAGTGTCTATGGCTTGAGGTTGGACTTTCCTTATGGGAACAATAAAAATGTCTATGGCGTGGATATGGGCTTATTCAATCAGATATCAGAGCGCGGTGGGGGAATCCAGGTAGGAATAGACAATAGTTTCATGTCTTCCAATTTATCATGGACTCCAGACCAGTCATTTTCCGGCATCCGGGTAGGCATATGCAACGGCGGAAGTAACTTTAAAGGTTTCCAGTTGGGTTTGGTGAATTTTTGTTACCTAACCGTGGATGAAAATGGGAAAGGCGGGTATTTTTCCGGCATTGCTATTGGAGGTATTAATCTTACATTATACACAACCGGTTTTCAATTTGGGGCAAGCAATTCCGCCAACATTATGAATGGCATTCAGTTCGGTGAAATCAATGCCGTACAAAAGAAATTGACGGGCGTTCAAATTTCCATCTTTTTATTAAACATGGCTGATGAAGTTGAAGGATTCCAGTTCGGCCTGGTGAATTATACAAGAAAAATGAGGGGCATCCAGGTTGGGCTGGTCAACATAATAAGAGATAGTCCATTATTTTTTTGGCCGATTGTGAATGCGTACTTCTAAGGTATTTAGAACATAATAATTTAGTAATCCCCGATAGATACAAGCCATATTTATCTCTATATGGACAAAAAATAAGATATTATATTTCAAAAAAGAGGGGGCCGAAATGAAAATGCGACTCCTGTTTTGTAGCCTTCTGTGCATTCCTTTCTTGTATTCATGTTTTTATCCCGTGGAGATTATAGAAGCAGGTTTTGTTGTTGACAAAGGCATCAAGTAGGGGATGTGTTCAGTATCTTACTTTGTAGCAGCGAATACAAGTGTCGAAAATATTAATGCTGCTTTTATAAAAGCGGGAAAGAAAGTTAATCTGGATGACATATATAGATTAGCATATGGAAAAAGTCTGAAAGAAGCAGGACCAAAAGGTGATACCGGATATAAATTCGTCTCTATGAAAGATGGAACTCATCTTTTCCAAAAGATTTTGGAAGATAAGGGCATGCCGGATTCAAAACATTATATTCTGACCAGTATTAATACACAAATAAACAATTGATATATACTTGTTGCAGTTGTTCATTGGCCGTATGATACTATTAGAGTCATCGATAAATACGATAAATCTACTATTAAAGAATTCACAGGTGAGGACCTTGGGTTCTATGAACCTTTTAAAACAGATGCAAATGGAAATATCCTGGATACAATCGTCGATTGGGCTGGTGTACCAATGAGTAGTATCTTTAGTCACCAAAAATATCGGGCTGTTATGCTAATACTGGTCGCTAATATGGTTTTTGAAAAGGAGACCCGTGAAGATTATTGGGAAGCCGGGCAACTTTGGCTTGCTGATCAACACGGTGCAGTATGCGAGGAACAGGACCAGAAAACATGCAATATAATGGGTCTCAAGAAGGGATTCCAATGAGGTTAGCTGATTTTAATGATAAAATAAGATTTTTTACCGTACCCCCCTCCCTGGGATAGCAGTCGCCTTGCCTCACCCCGGGATGAACACAGCCCCGTTACGTAGAACAACTCGAATACGGGAATGCCTGCCTCCAGCTCCTGTCTTGTTTTCTTCATCGAAGATATCGCTGAAACATCCTGAATGTCAATTTCTCTCGGAATCGTGCTGGATGGGAACATGTCTTTTTCTATGGGTTTGGTTCCAAAGGCCTGGGTAGCAGCTTTCCATGCTGCGACCGCAGCTTCTTCTCCGTGAGTGATTTTTGTTGCTTCGAATGCAAGAACAGATTTGGCCATGTTCAATTGGGCATCTTTAAGGTCCTGAGTCTGCCTGACTTCTTCCATGGGGAGAAATGTAAATAGGGCCAGAAATTTCTCAACATCGGCATCTTCCGTATTGATCCAGTACTGGTAGTATTCATATGGAGTTGTAAG
>JBEKJA010000182.1:0-6064 GCA_050011475.1 Syntrophales bacterium | reverse complement strand
CGGGCGACTGCTCTCCATCCCGCAAGGTCGTATCGAAAATCAGGATTCTGTTCCGTTCCTTCATAGGGGCCTCCTTCCTTATATATATGTATATTTTACCTCATCCATGACTAAGAGGAAAGCTTCATAGGCATCATAATAAAAAAGGCCATGGGCTTGTCTTTGCCCATGGCCTTTAGGATCGTCTGTTTATCTCGCTTACGGCTTACCTAAAAACAACGGGCTGCGGACCGGTGCCTTAAGGCACAGAAGGGCCAGTCTCAGCATGAGAATACCGATAATCAATCCACTTTTTGATTTCTTACCGAAAGATTTCAACATCGTCGTTTTGGCTTTCCTCAACGTGAGTGGCCTTTTAGTCCATGGAGGCCGGCCTTGTCAAGTATTTATTCCTTATTTGAGGGATTTCAGGTAAACATTGTTTACCCAGTTCTTTATGCGTGCCATGGCCTCTTCCTAACATCACTTCCTGCATCGGCTGGTCTGGTTTCGTCTGTTCCATCCTCGCCCGACAATGCATTGAAAATGAGAAGCGGTGAAATGGAAGAGATTCAGAGGGTTCTCGAAAACGGGATATTGATTGGTAAACTTAAAGTTTATAGGCTGACGTCCTCGGAAATCAACGACAAACTACGAAAAATGACAAATGAGCAGGTCCATCTACTGGCTCAGTCTTCAGATCGACTTACTGCCGGCGGTTAGGTGGATGTCAGCCTTGCCTTACTGCTCTTCATTTTTGTTGATTATATATTGATAGTCAAGCTGCTTGAATCGTCCGATAAACCGGATGAAAAGAAGTAAATCTATCGCCTGCATCTCATGCCATAGATTTCCAACGCCTTGATCAAATCAGGTTTATACTGACGAATCATGATCATTTTTTCACGATTAGCCGCACATTCCACTTCACATTTGCCAAGCCAATCCAAAGCCTGCTTCAACAGAAATACAGCACGGCAATAGTTGCATACGGAAGCGGCAGCACCACCCTTATCTGCTAGCTCGGTCATATTGTTGTATGCGACAATACAGCCGCCATCATCAGCATGAAGAAGAGGGGGCAACGAAAAGAAAGCGACAACTGCAGTGAACAGCGATAATAGGAACAGGGGCGAATATTTCATTTTATCAATTCAGTCCGGTCTATGGTCGAATTAAACTATTTGTAGATTCATTCGTCAAGTGCTATTGATATGCAATCCTAAGATTGTTTCAATGAAAAATCAATACCTATGGACTTTTATAAATATGCTGGAGAGGATATCATGAAAGTGATGGGCACAATAACAATCCTGTTCATAACCCTGCTTTTCTTTTACCCGGTTGGATCGGGATACTCCCAACCTGGGATCTCTATGGATATGATTCCAAAGGAATTATCCGTTGAGATTACAAAGCAGATCGAGGCATTGTACTCCTCAGATTCGAAGAGCAGAGCATATGCGGCATACTCTCTTGGAGAAATGGGGGCTAAATCAGCTCCTGCTGCGCCCTTTCTGGTGGAGTTGCTGCATGATAACGAAAACGTCACAATTGTAAAAGGTGAAAAAAAGGTGGAAACGTCACCAGGAACAGAAGCCAGAAGATCGTTGGTAAAAATTGGTCTGCCTTCGGTCGAGCCGGTCATCAAGATGTTGAGTGAAACAAAGGATCCTACAGTTATTAACCATGCGTTGTTCGTGTTAACGGAACTTAATGACAACCGTTCAGTGGAGCCTTTAATAGGTCTGCTGAACAAGGTGAAAGAACCATCCGTAAGACGCAAGGTTTTAATAATACTTGGTAATCTCGGAGACAGCAGGGCTGCTGATTTACTCATCGACATATTGAAGAATGAGCATAACCTTATGGTCCAGACAGAGGCAGTCAATGCATTAAAAAAAATCAGGGACGCAAGAGAGGTGGTTCCCCTGATGAAGGTTTTAAAGCAAGCTGATGATCCCTACGCAAGAAGCCAGGCTGTGGCATTACTAGAAAAGCTCAGGGACAGCCGGGTAGTAGAACCGCTGATTGAGGCATTGAAAAAGGATGATGACCCATCGGTTAGAAGCCAAGCTGCTTATACGTTGGGAGAATTCAAGGACACTCGGGTAACGGAGCCGCTAATCATTGCGCTCAAGCAGGATAAGGATCCCTCGGTTCGGCGGCAGATTATTTATGCTCTTGGAAATCTGAGAGAGACCCGGGGAGTACAGTCTATCATCGATGTGCTGAAAAACGATAAGGACCCATTTGTGCGCAGCCAGGCCATCTATGTACTGGGGGATCTCAAAGATTTAAGTGCCGTTGAGCCCTTGATTGGTGTCCTGAAAACAGATGAAGATCCGTCATTCCGGCGGAAGGCGGCAACGGTTCTTGGGATGCTTAAAGATGGCAGGGCAGTGGGACCTTTAATAGAAGCAATGAGTAACGATAATGATAAAACGGTCCAGACTGAAGCATCGGATGCACTTGGAAAAATCAGGAATCCTTCGGCAGTCGAGCCGCTGATTTGGGCTTTGAAAGACGCGAAGGAGGCATCTGTTCGCAGCCAGGTTGCTGTTTTACTGGGAGAACTCAAAGACAGCCGGGCTGTGGAGCCCCTGCTCACCGCGATGAGAGATGATAAAGATCCATCGGTCCGCAGTCAGGCGGGAGGCGCCCTTAAAAAAATCAAGGATCCAAAAATGCTGGAGCCTTTGATCAGTCTGCTCAAGACGGCGAAAGATCCGGACGTGCGATATTATGTGGTTGACACTCTTGGAGATCTTAAGGATCCCCGGGCTGTTGAACCCCTGATCCGCGTTATGGAGCTGGATGAGGATCATCAAGTCCGCAGCCAGGCGGCAAATGCGTTGGGGGAGCTCAGGGACAGCAGGGCGGTAGAGTCTCTTATCAATGCACTGACAGATGAGAAAGATCGACTTGTCCAGGGAGAAGCAGTGACTGCACTCGGGAAAATCAAGGATCCAAGGGCGGTCGAGCCCTTGATCCGAGTGCTAGACAGTCATACAATTGCTGCCAATGTAAAGAAATCGCTCAAAGAAATTACGGGGCAATCTTTCCAAACACGGAGTGAATGGGAGAAATGGTGGAAGGATAACCCGGGGAAAATACAGACTCCCGAAAAGAAGTGATTCTCACTATGGGGATTGGAGTAACAACGGGGCCATCTTGTTCCAGATGTCCAATTTAAGTATGGGGGCTTAATCATTATGAAGATTCGACTCATGGGTGCGGCGCGGACAGTGACAGGGTCCTGCTATATTCTCAATGCGTGCGGTCATCGTTTCGCCGTTGACTGCGGTATGCACCAGGGCGGTACAGAAATCGAGCAGAGAAATTGGAATGTTGAACTCTACGAACCTGAATCCATAGAATTTTTTCTTATAACCCATGCTCACATCGATCATACAGGTCTACTGCCCAGAATCGTTCAGAAGGGCTTTAACGGCCGGATCTATACGACACCTCCCACAGCGGATCTTATGAGGATCATGCTTTTGGACAGCGCCCATATCCAGGAGATGGAATCCCGGTGGCGCAACAAAAAGCGTCTGCGACATGGGGATAAGCAGATCGTTTCCCTTTATACCCAGCGGGATGCTCAGGCCACATTCCCCCTGTTGGAGACGGCGGCTTATGAAAAACCATTCAGCCCCTTCCCGGGATTGAAAGTGAACTTCCGTGATGCGGGTCATATACTCGGCGCTTCACTGGTTGAGCTATGGATCGAAGAAAACGGATCGAAGACCAAGCTGGTCTTTTCAGGTGATATCGGCCGTCCAGCCCAGCTCATCATCGAAGATCCAAGCATCGTCAAGGAGGCGGATTATCTTTTCCTCGAATCGACCTATGGCAATAGAGACCATAAGAACGAAGACGCCAGTCTTGATGAACTGGCTGAAGCGATTGTATACAGCTACGGAAAACAGGAAAAAGTCATTATTCCGGCATTTGCCGTGGAGCGGACCCAGGAAATGATCTACTCGCTTCATCTTCTGTCAAAGGATGGGCTTTTACCCCGGGACTTGCCCGTCTATGTGGATAGCCCCTTGGCCGTTCAAGCGACAGAGATATTCCGGCGCTGGTCCCAGTACATGGATGAAGATACGAAAAAACTCCTCGAAAACAATGAAGACCCCCTGACGCTTCCCAACCTGCATTACTCTCTGACCACTGATGAGTCGATCGCCATCAATAATCTTGCCGGTCCCGCTGTGGTCATTTCTGCAAGCGGCATGGCAGATGAGGGCCGGATCAAGCATCACCTCCGGCATAACCTGTGGCGTGAGGGTGCGTCCGTGGTATTTGTGGGATTTCAGGCTGAAGGGACAATAGGCAGAAAGATCATCGATGGTGCTCAGAAAGTCCGTATCTTTAATGAAGACGTTGCCGTTAAGGCAAAGATTTATACAATCAATGGATTTTCCGCACATGCCGGGCAGAGTCAGATTCTTCAGTGGCTCAGCAATTTCAATACAAAATCCATGGAAGTATTCCTTATCCATGGTGAATACGCGGCACAACAGATACTCGCCAATTGTATCAGGGAGCGTTTCGGCCTGAAAGTTTTGATTCCCGATTATCTGGAAGAGATCACCCTCAGGCCCGGTGAGGCACCCATGAGGGTCATCCATGCCGAACAAGCCGTTGCAAAGATTGACTGGACCGGCCTTCTTGACGATATTGAGGCCAGGCTGTCCCAGCTCCGCTCGCGGAAGATCGAGCTTGAAGCGAAGGGAAGGGTGGAGCAAGCCCGTCTCCATAACTGCCTGCTCGAAACAGGGCAGGGGTTGGCGGAGATCATTTCCAGGTTATGACAAAAACTGAATGTATCATGGCTTTAAAAAAATAGATTCGACTATTTCCGGATGAAACATCCGGGCAAGCTGTTCCAGACCATCGATCAGCCGCGGTGATGACCGATGAAGAAGATCGGCCTGAATATAAAAAATACGATTGTTTCTGATTGCCGGTATTTCTGGCCATCTCCGCCAGAAGGCCTGCGCCTGTTTAAAATTGTTTCCCCATTCCATCGTTGAGATAATGATTACATCGGGTGCTGCAGCCAGGACCGCTTCGATGCCATAGCGTGGATAGTTGATTTTCTGCTCCCCGGCAACGTTCTTCCCACCAGCCAGTGTGACTACCTCGTGAATCACGGTTCTGTTGCCAATCGTAACGATGGGATCCATTCCGACCTGGACAAAGATTAGCGGTTTTTTCAAGCTTTCTGTCAGGGTGGCCACACGCTGAATTCTCCGGTCAAGGTGTCCGGCAAGAGCACGTGCAGTGTCCTGCCGGCAGGTAATGGAGCCGATATGAATGATTGTATCCAGGATTCCTTTCACGGACACAGGCTTAACCACGTAAATTGGCAATCCAAGTTGTTCCAGGCGAGTGATTGTCTCCTTGCGGTTTCCGTCCGCGGTTGCAATGATCAAATCGGGCCGGAGTGAAACAATCCGCTCGATAGATGGATTGACAAATCCGCCTATGGAAGATTTGCTCTTTGCTGCTGCCGGATAGTTGCAGAATCGTGTTACCCCTACAATCCGGTTTCCAAGGCCCAGGGCAAATAGAATCTCCGTAATATTCGGGGCAATGGATACAATCCGTACGGGACATTCCGTTATTTGGACGGAACGGCCAATCTCATCCCGGACATAATGTTCTATTCGTGCATTCAACGGTCCGGAACATATCATCATGATGACAAGCGCCAGGAGAAGACTTCCCGCTGTATGGGTTATTCGCATGCTATATAACCTTTCAATCAACTATACGGTAATCAAATGTTGCGATTATATGGAGTCTGTTGAGTTTCATCTCTCCGGGGATGGGATCAAATGGGGCAGCGGAGCGCACAGCCCGTATCGATCCCAGATCAAGCGAATTATTTCCGGAACGGGTAAGAAGCCGGACACCCACCAGTGAGCCGTCGTGTTCAACAGTAAAACGGAGCATATTTGTCCCTGCCAGTTTCTGATGCAGCGCATCATCAGGATAAGACCAGACAGTCTCAATTCTCTGTTTGATCCGCATGAGATAAGGAGCATATTTGGATTCAGTATCATCAAGA
>JBEKJA010000181.1:0-6064 GCA_050011475.1 Syntrophales bacterium | reverse complement strand
TGGATTGATCGAATCATTGGAGCGTAGAGTCCTTCGTGAAATGATTCTTAAGGAGAAGAAGCGGATTGACGGCCGGTCTTTTACGGATATTCGTCAGATCACTGCGGAGGTGGGACTCCTGCCCCGTGTACACGGATCGGCACTCTTTACAAGAGGCGAAACACAAGCCCTGGCCGCCATGACGCTTGGCACCTCTTCAGATGAACAGCGTCTCGATTTTATATCGGGGGAGGAATTGCGGTCCTTCATCCTCCATTATAATTTCCCTCCATACAGTGTCGGTGAAGCACGGTCGTTGAGAAGTCCCGGCAGACGGGAGATCGGCCATGGCGCCCTCGCGCGACGGGCCATACTTCCTGTTTTGCCAACCCAGGAAGCATTTCCATATACCATTCGCATTGTCTCGGAGATTCTCTCGTCCAACGGATCCTCTTCCATGGCAACCGTATGTGGAAGCATACTGTCCCTGATGGACGGCGGTGTGCCCGTGAATAATATCGTGGCGGGGATTGCGATGGGTCTTCTTAAGGAAGGCGATCAGGTCGCGGTTCTCTCTGATATTCTTGGTGACGAGGATCATACAGGGGACATGGATTTCAAAGTTTGCGGCACTGAAAAAGGCATCACGGCAATGCAGATGGATATCAAGATCGATGGCCTTACAGAGGCTATTCTGCGGCAGGCTCTTTTACAGGCTCGTGACGGCCGGCGCTTTATTATCAACAAGCTGAAGGAGACGTTAAGCGTGCCAAGATCCGACATATCCGCTTATGCCCCGAGGATAACGACTGTGAAAGTGAGGCCGGAAAAGGTAAGAGATGTCATCGGATCCGGCGGCAAGAATATCCGCCAGATTATCAGTGAAACAGGTGTAACGATCGATGTCGAAGATGATGGTACCGTCACGATTGCGTCCAGTGATGCGGAGGCGGCATCCCGTGCAGTTGCCATGGTAAAATGGTTGACGGAAGAGGCGGAGATCGGGAAAATCTATCGCGGCACAGTGAAGAAAATCGTTGACTTCGGAGCGTTTGTAGAAATCCTGCCAGGCACGGAAGGGCTGCTCCATATTTCGCAGCTTGCAAAAGGGCGGGTCAACAAGGTGACGGACATCCTTACAGAAGGGGATGAAGTCATGGTAAAGGTGCTCGATATCGACAAACAGGGAAAGATACGTCTGAGCCGCAAAGACGCCTTGGAAGCGAATGATCAACAGGACCATACTGGATAACGGGACTCCTGTTCTCTGCGAACAGATCAACCATGTCCGGTCTGTTTCTGTCGGACTCTGGATCCGGGGAGGATCAAGGCAGGAGAATCATCGCTCCAACGGGATGACTCACTTTGTAGAGCACATGTTGTTTAAAGGTACACGGACCCGCTCATCCTTCGATATTGCTGCGGCCATCGATTCAGTAGGCGGGATCATGAATGCATTTTCAGCGAAAGAGATGAGCGCCTTCCATGTTAAAATCCCGGATTATCACCTTCCTCTGGCCATCGATCTTCTTGCCGACATCTTTCAGAACTCACTATTCAAAGAAAGTGAAATTGTAAAAGAGAAGGCCGTCATTCTCCAGGAGATTAACATGCTGGAGGACACGCCCGATGACTATATTCACGACGTATTCGAATCCTGCTTCTGGGGGAAACATCCTCTTGGAATGCCTATTCTCGGCTCAAAGGACAGGATCCGAGAGCTGGATAGAGAAGAGCTGCTCCGGTTTTTCAATGAAAATTACATTGCCGGGAATCTTGTAATTACTGCTGCAGGTCACATGGAGCCCCTGTCTTTCGATGAAATGATCCGGAAGTCATTCGGGACGGTCTCCGGTGGAATCCCGCAACAACCGGCGTGCGCGCCGGATGTATCATCAAACATTGCTGTCCATGAAAAGGACCTGGAGCAGGTACATTTCATTGTTGGAACACTGGGGCCATCGGCAATAAGTTCAAAGCGCCATGCCGGTTTCATCATGAATACTATTTTAGGCGGTAGCATGAGCTCGAGGCTGTTTCAGGAAATACGGGAGGAGAGAGGATTGGCTTATGCAGTTCAATCCTTTATCGTACCTTACCGGGACACAGGTATCCTTGCAATCTATGCTGCCACGGCTCCGACAGATGTCCATGAGACACTGGGGCTGATTTTTGATGCCATTGATAAGATCGTCCATGTTCGTGTGAAACGAAAAGAACTCCAGTCCGCCAAAGAATTGATCAAAGGCAATTTTCTGCTGGCTATGGAAAGCACTGACAGCTGCATGTCCAGGCTGGCGCGCAATGAGATATGTTACGGGCGTGATGTCCCGATAGATGAAGTGCTATCTGCCATTGATGCGGTATCGGTGGAAGAAATTCGCGATCTGGCCGGAGAAATTTTTAACCCATCAACGATTACAGTTACTGCCATGGGACGAACTTCGGAGAAAGATCTGGCCAGGAATATCCTCACAGGGTAGAGCGTTCCATGAACGAAGTTTTAAGCATTCCCATATGCCGTCTCCAAGGCGCTGATGATCTTCCGCTTCCTGTATATATGTCGGAAGGGGCTGCTGGAATGGACCTGTTTGCCGCAGTGGATCGGGATGTTGAAATTGCGCCCGGTGAAAGGGTACTGATCCCAACGGGTATCGCTGTTGCATTGCCCAGGGGGTACGAAGCGCAAATACGGCCGCGCAGCGGATTGGCACTTCGGTATGGCGTTACGCTGGTGAATACCCCAGGGACGATTGATGAGGATTACCGTGGCGAGATAGGGGTGATTCTGATCAATCATGGTCAATCTTCCTTTCAGATCCGGCGGGGAGATCGCATCGCCCAGATGGTGATTCAGCGGATCGTCAGGGTGTTATGGGATTTGAGTGAACGTCTTGATGATACATCTCGTGGAGAAGGCGGATTCGGCCATACGTTAACGAATACGGGTGCGAAGATATGAAAAAGTTCAAAGTGAACAAAACATATGAAGAAATCAATGAGAAGATCCGGCAGGGACGTGCCGTTGTCGTCACTGCTGAGGAGATTATTGACTTCGTTGAAAAGTATGGTGAAGTCGAGGCGGCCGGTAGGGTGGATGTAGTAACGACCGGCACCTTTGGACCCATGTGTTCATCGGGTGCGTTTCTCAATTTTGGACACACGTCTCCCCGGATCAGGGCTTCAAAGGTATGGCTTAACGATGTCCCCGCTTATGGCGGAATTGCCGCAGTTGATTGCTATATAGGTGTAACCGAAGTGATTGAGGGTGATCCTCTCAACAGCGTATATCCGGGAGAATTCAATTACGGGGGCGGACATGTCATACAGGATCTCGTATCCGGTAATGTAATCCGCCTGCGTGCCGAGGGATATGGAACAGACTGCTATCCGGCACGGAAGATCGAAAAAAATATAACGATTCATGATCTGCGTGACACCATCCTTTTCAATCCGCGCAACGCATATCAGAATTATAACTGTGCTGTGAACGTATCAGATCGTACGATTTACACATATATGGGTATGCTGCGTCCGCGTTTAGCCAATGCGAACTATGCCACAACCGGTCAATTGAGCCCGTTATTTAATGATCCCTTTTACAAGACAATCGGTATTGGAACACGAATTTTTCTCGGGGGGGCTCAAGGGTTCGTGGCCTGGCCTGGAACCCAGCACAATCCCAATGCGCGCCGCGGGAAAAACGGTGTTCCCCGGGAGGGATCAGGTACCATTGCCGTAATCGGCAACCTCAAAGAGATGTCACCGCAATGGCTTATCGGTGCCAGTATTCTGGGTTATGGGGTTTCCCTCTATGTTGGCATCGGGATACCCATTCCATTGTTGAATGAGGAAATGGCAGGATATACTGCGGTCAGGGACGAAGAAATCTTTACACAGGTTTATGATTATAGCATGGATTATCCCAAGGGAACTCCCGGGAAAAGTCTGGGTGAGGTTAATTATAAGGACCTGCGCAGTGGGACTATTACAGTCATGGACAAACAGATTCCAACAGCACCCCTGTCAAGTTATTACAAGTCCAGAGAGATTGCCAACACCCTAAAAGAATGGATTGAATCAGGCCGATTCCTTCTTGGTGAACCGCAACAAAGACTTCCCGGCGTGTAAACCCGTCTGCCGGTGAAATTATTTTTTATGGGCGGTGCATGGTTCATTTTATGATGGCATATTAATGGTTAATTTCTGTTATATCACGCGGTACATGAATTTTGATTTGATTTAATTCGATTTAAAAGACTTTTTTATTGAATCATTTTTATTTTGTGATATAATATAGCTGTTTAATGAGTCAGTCAGTTCTTTCCAAAGGTGCCGAGCACAATGGGCGTTGTCCGGTATGTGGTTGTATTCGTTATATTTATGGCAGCTATGATCACCTTTGGGGATCGAGGCTTGGTGGATAATTACGTAATGCACAAGAAATTGGAAGCATTGCAAAAAGTTAACCAGGATATCTCTCGAGAAAATCAGCAATTGAAAGACATCATCCTGTTGCTCCGCGATAATTTATCCTACATAGAAATGATCGCACGTAACGATCTTGGCATGGTCAAGAAAGGGGATGTCGTATATCGCTTTGCAAAATAGCATTCCATTTACACTTTTAAAACGGTGACTCCATGGTTGACTTAAAGAGTCTCATACTGGGTAAAAAACAGTTCGTCGGATTGGATGTCGGA
The DNA here is from genome assembly GCA_050011475.1 of Syntrophales bacterium. Taxonomy (GTDB): domain Bacteria; phylum Desulfobacterota; class Syntrophia; order Syntrophales; family JBEKJA01; genus JBEKJA01. Next base: position 1,382 of record JBEKJA010000181.1, on the reverse strand, counting down.
TCCAGTTCAGTGAAACTGGCGGAGATCCTCGATACGCCCAGGGGCTATATCCTGGACCGATTCTTTCAGGTTTCCCTACCTAAAGGAATCATAGTGGATGGTGCTCTTGTTAAAGAAAACGACCTGACAGCGGTAATTAAAAATCTTTATGCCATGGCCAACTGCAAACGCAGAAAGATTGTCACTTCTCTTTCCGGCCACTCCGTTATCGTGAAGAAAGTTACACTTCCGACTATGGATACATCAGAACTTCGTGAGCTGATTCGTGATGAGGCTTCAAAGTACCTTCCTTTTAACAATATGGACGATGTTTATTACGATATCCAGATCCTGGGTGAAAACGAGTTCAATCCAACGCAGGTTGATATACTGCTGGCTGCGGCAAAAAAGGACATCACTGAATCTTATATCCAGGCGATCGAGCGGGCGGGTTTGCCCGTGTCGATTGTGGATGTGGACAACTTTGCCCTCCAGACAATGCTGGAGGAAAATTATGAGTTCAATGAAGATGATTCTGTTGCAATTGTGAATATCGGTGCAAGCATTACAAATATCAATGTCATCCATAAAGGAGCTACAGTCTTCAACAGGGATGTCATCCTTGGAGGAAACACAGTTTCTGAAACTCTCCAAGCAAAACTGGGCGTAACATTCGAAGAGGCTGAGAAGATCAAGATTGCAGGTCCACCCGCAGGGGATGAAGCTGCAGTTGTCGCTTTCAAGGAGGATCTCCTTACATTGACCGAACCAATCCTTGCTGAAATCGAACGCTCTTTTGATTTTTTCCGGTCAATATCCGGTGTACGGGATTTGAAGCAGGTGTTCCTGTCGGGGGGGTGTGCTAAAATCCCCGGTTTTGCGGAGGGCATTTCTCGAAGGATCGGCATCACAACGGAAATTGTTAATCCCTTCAAGAAAATTGCATACAACACGAAGGTCATGACATCCCAGCAGATCGCTGAGATCGGCTCGATTGCGGCTGTCGCTGTTGGACTTGCATTGAGAAGAGAGGGGGACAAGTGATTCGGATCAACCTGGTTCCCTATCATGAAAGAGCAAAAATCGAAAATCTGCGGCGGCAGATTAATATCATTGCCGGATCCTTTATAGTGTTCTTTCTCCTTATAGTAATGATTCAAATACAGGTCAGTTTTAGAATCAGTGGCCTGGAAAAAGAAATCAAGGGGAAAGAAGACCACTTGGTTGCGCTCAATAAGGAAGTGGGAGATGTGGAACGTGTTAAAAAGGAAAAGGCGATCCTCGAAAAGAAATTGTCTGTCATCAGAAGTCTTGATCAAGATCGTCTCTATCCGGTGCGGATGTTCGATGATATCAATGTCCGTATGCCGGCAGGACAGATGTGGCTGGAAAAATTGACCCAA
>JBEKJA010000180.1:0-6108 GCA_050011475.1 Syntrophales bacterium | reverse complement strand
GCGGTACGGCAGCGGCAAAAACTTCCGCTTTCTTATAGCGGTTGACCACTTTAAAATCCAATACACAATCCTCGATGTTGATCTGAAGCAGTGGCTCAAGTGTAAAAGGGAGGGCCTGATGAATTTTTCTTTCGTCAGTAAATGGTATCGAAACATTGCGGAAGGCTATTTCCCTGGCTGATATCGCCGACACGCAGGTTGCCTGCCGAAAATCCTGCCTGCTGAAGATCTCCCGAACTGCTTCTTCCAGATTGCCATCCTGGGGTATGTCCGCTATCGCTACGGCCGATACCCGCTCTTTTCCCCCAATGCTCCCCTTTAACAGAACGGCCGTTACGGACCGGTCACCAATATCCAGACCCACAACATTAAAAGGCATTACTCCGCCCTCCAGGATAGCAGCTTTATTTCGCTTGTTGCAGGGACCCGTTTTATTACACCGCTGACCACTTCGGTCATGTTCCCAATCCGGCCTGTGGAGGTAATTTTGAAGACGTTGCTCTGGGTAGATATCTGCTGGGCATTGAAGTGCACATTCACCAATCCGGGTAATCGCTCACACCATTTCGGATCGGAAAGATCCACCCCTTTTGTCCGGCGGTAGTCGTCAAGACGCTCCGCCACCTCCGGAGTAACGTCATCGGACAAGGCCCTCAGAACAATCTTCGGCGCCGTGTTGATGTTGATCTTTCCTTCCCCATAGATGCTCAAGCACTGAATGAGTCCTGGCTTCGTTTCTGTACCATAATACAAATCAGGGGTCACGCCTTTTATCAGGAGAAGCTGATCCAGACTGTCCAGGTTGCCATTCATAAAAAGATTGAACCCGGAAAAGCTGTCTGCAGCATTCCCCTGGCCCTGGCTAAACAATTCCTTGACGGATTTCATGATCAGAAGAATTTGCTCCTCTGAAAGACCAAACTCCGGTAGACTGAGCAAACGAACCAGTAAATCCTGATTTTCCTGCCTGATGCCTTTGGGGCCGATCAATAAACTGATGGGGATCTTACCCGATTCGTCCTCTATGTCCAGTTGATAAGAGCTGCCAGTGAATAAATCCGCCGATTTTTGAGATACAGACGCTGTATCCGACCAATCCTCCGTCAGGCTGTCATAGTTGTTTTGGTCATTGAGCAGCCGGGCTTCACCCTCATAGAATCCAGACTTGGCCACATAAAGGAGTTTGATGCGGTCACTGAGATTCGCCGTTTCAGATATCTCAATCCTTGAAGACCGGTTGAACTGGACTGTCAGAGCCACGATAACGCTTGTGACGAGAATGACCAGTATCAAGGCAATACCTCTGCGATTAAGAAACCTGACTTTCACGATTCACCTTGTTGACCGGAATAAAGATACTTGTCATGAATATGTAAGGGTGATCCGGGTCATCCGGCTTGACGAGGCTCATAAATACATCGATCCGCGATGGGACAACTCCCTCCATGGCTCCACCCTGCACTGTTGAATCCCATGTTTCATACATATTTCCCTGGTTATCGTAAAATTTGAAGTCGAGCGATTTCAATCCTTCGCAGAGAATAAATCCTCCCGTTTTGCCCTCCTCGGAGATGATCTGTGTAATGCTCCCAGAGTTCAGTGGGATATCGTTTCTCCACAGGATGTAACCAGTACCGGACTGTGGACTCTCCTGCACTGTATAGGCAATATATGTACCTGCAGGCGAATTCTCATCTGCTCCGAAGCCTACATGTGCAGATGAAAGGAATTTGAGAGATACGAATGGCTCTTCAGTCTTATCGGAACGGCTGGCTGAAAAAACAAATTTTCCTCCGGCCGGCGTCAGGGAATTGAAATCCCTTATCATCCGATCCATGGCGGTTCTGGCCATACGGTAGGCGGCATCATCGGCATCTGCGATCCGAATAACGCGGAATGTCCCCATGTATGCTCCATAGATCGTTGTGAGGACAATTCCTAGGATCAGGATGGCGATGAGGATCTCAACAAGAGTAAAGCCCCTTTTGTTCATAATGATTCTTACCATCGGAATCCGTTTCTCTATCCTGGTATCATTTTATACAGGACAACCTGGTAAGAGTTATTCGTTTTCATGGATTCATTCGTAACGGTCAATTCCAGTTTTTTCATGTACTTGCCCTCCGCTCGCGAGACATCCAATTTCCAATGCCAGCCTGGAAAGTTCTCTCCGAAATCTCCGTTTCCGGAAATGATGCTGTTCGGCTGCAAGGCATCGACTTCGGCCATCTTTCCCTGGGCAAGAAGCGAAGCCGTAGCAAGAAAATGCGAGTTGGAGATCATGGAAATACTTTGGGACTGGGATTGGTATGCAGCAACCAGGACAATCGCCAGGATAGCCATGGCGATCATAACCTCAAGAAGAGTAAAGCCGGAAGCCAAATGTACGCGATTATGAACCTGCAAGAGTTGTCTCATCGTAATCTACGTATCGTTCAAAAACCTGTATTATACTCAGAAAAGGCTGCATAACAACAGTGCAATGCCGATCATCCTGAACAAGATGGATCACGGTAGGCTGGACATAGCCTCGTCGCGAAAATGACACAGTTACCTCTCCATCAATCTTTCGATCCTGCCCCGACTGCTGAATATCTTCAATATGAACACCTACGGGTATCCCGATTGCACCTTTTTTTTGCGCAGCTTTCTTCTCCGGCGTCATATCCACGCTGTATGTCCAATATTGCTCATTGGTCAGATCGAAGACCAGAACCTTGTCCATAAAATCCCCAATCGCCCCTGTTCTAAGCTCACTTGCCATACCGGTGATTCTTCGTACGGCGGACTTCAGGTTGTCCTGGAGAATCGCCTCGCGTACACGGGGCATGGCAATAAATAGCATCAGACCGATGAGTACTACCACGACTATCAGTTCAATGAGGGTATATCCCTTACTATTCACTTTCCCAACTATTGATATCCTTATTCTCCCCTTCTCCTCCGGGTTGACCATCGGCACCTAGGGAGCTTAGATCAAAATCCCCATGAACACCTGGGCAGACGTAAACAAAATCATTCCCCCAGGAGTCCTTTGGTATTTTATTTTTCTCAAGATATCCCCCCTGCCGCCAATTTTTAGCAGGGGTACCTATTGCCGGCGCTTCGACGAGCGCCTGAAGACCTTGTTCCGTCGTTGGATATGCACCATTATCAAGCTTATAGAGCTTCAGAGCTGTTTCAAGACTCTCGATCTGCAGCCGGGCTTTAGCCTGTTTTGCCTCTCCCGTCCTTCCCATGATGCGGGGAATGATCAGTCCGGCCAGGATGCCGAGAATAACAATGACTACCATAAGCTCAATCAGGGTAAAACCCCTCTCATTTACCTTACTTGACATATATACTCCTCTGATTTCATAAATTTGTAAGTACATTCCATTATCGCACCAACTGATTCATCTCAAAAATTGGCAGCAGTATGGATACGACGATAAATCCGACGATAAGCCCCATAAACAGGATCATCGCCGGCTCCAACAGGGATGTCATCATCAGGATATCCGCTTCAGCCTCTTTCTCATAAGAGTCCGCAATCCGATAAAGCATCGGTTCAATGTTTCCACTCTGCTCCCCCACGGAAAGCATTTCAATGACGACCGGGGGAAATAGTCCACTCCGGGATAATGGAATGGAGAGACTCTGCCCCTCCTCCACATCTTTGCCGGCTTTCTCGATTTCTTCAGCAATTAAACAGTTATTGACCACATGTTTCACGATTTCCATTGCAGTCAGCAGCGGCACGCCGCTTTGCAGGAGCGTACCGAGTGTCCTGCTGAATCGCGCTATGGCGATCTTCAAATTCACACGACCGAACAGGGGGGCTCGGAGTTTGAGGCGATCCCAGGCGTAGCTGCCGGTTTCCGTGTTACGGATGGCATAGCGAACCCCGACAACCGCTGCAATAATCACAATAATAATAACCCACCAGAAGGATTGGAGGAAAGTACTGACAGCTATAAGCAATACCGTAATAGGGGGAAGCGCCTGGTGCATTTCTGCAAAGATCTTCGTAATATTCGGAACGATGAACGTTAGCAAAAACAGAAGGACAATACTGCCGATAAAAAACATGAAAATCGGGTATGCCATGGCTGAACGGATCTTTATCTGCAATGCCTGCTGTGCTTCACTGAAATCCGACAAACGCTCAAGTACAAGATCAAGGTTTCCTGAAGCTTCTCCCGCTCTTACCATGTTGACATAAAAAGCTGGAAATATCTGCGGGAAATTGGCTAAGCTGGCCGTAAAACTGCCTCCTTCATTGACTTCGTCCCGTATTCGCGCCAGCGCGATCTTCAGCTGTGGATGGTGTGCCTGCTTTATCAATACAGCCAAAGACGGAACTAGGGGCAATCCAGCGGCCAGGAGGGTGGCCAACTGGCGGGTTATGACCGCCACTTCCCTCATACCCACTTTTTTAAAGAAAGATCCGGATGAACCCAACCGGACATTCTGACCACCGTCACTTGAGAGGACCTCCCGTACATCGACAGGGAAAATATCCATTTCCCTAAGTTTCTGCCTGGCCGCCACGAAACTGGCCGCATCGATGACGCCCTTTCGCTTGCGACCCTGAAAGTCGAGGGCTGTGTACTCATACATCGGCATTTTTGACTGATCGCCCCTATTCTAAGAAAGCGCTTCCCATGTATTTTGAATATGTTATGCAACAAGTATCACAACGGATTCTGAATTTCAAGGATGGCTGTATGTTGATCCGGGGTGCGGGATCATCAGAAGAAATAGTTCCATGATGCCTTCATCTCGCCGTTCCAATACCCGTATGTTCTCCTTTCGGATATTTCCAGGCATATCGCATTGTTCCGGCTGATCGTTATATTCTGCGATACACCCGCCGTAAATATATGATGTGTGTCCCCAAGAGCATAAGTCAGCCAGCGTGCATTCAGGTTGATTTTCCAGCCATCCGTGATCCTTGACAGCACACCTGCGGAGCCTCCCACACCAAAAGCATAATTATCGTCATATCCACCCGAGACATTCAGCTCCGTTTCACCGAATAGATAAGCGGTCCCGATCGAAGAAATTTTTGAAGCGAAGCCCCCCCGGGGCTGACCTGATAGATCAGGGATTCACTCCTGTCCCTAAAACCGGTGCGGTAAAGTCCCGTATTGACCCACCAGGAGATGGGACTGGAAAATTTATCAATCGGGGAGATCGATATAATATTGACAATATCCAGACTTTCAAGCCAGAGCGTGTTGCGATTATCATAATAGCGCAGCATTGTTTCAGCAAATTTGATTTGTGATCCTTCTACGTACCCCCGGTTGTCATCCAACAAATCGTGATAGGCCAGCCTGTAATGTATTTCCTGAAAATAACGCAACTGCTCGTGCCATCCTGCAGCGATGCTTAGCTGATCGGAGAGATGACCTTCCTCCGGCTCTATAGGCACGGGGATATCATCTTTATAATCTTCCGGTGTCTCGATCATGCTGCGGGCTTTGAGGACCGAAAGGAACCGTTCCGAGTATTTTTCCTTTGACAGCTCATTTTTCAAAAAGCGGTGCTGGATAAATTCAGCTGAGAGGTCGAGCATCCTTATTGTATCCGCAGTTGCAAAATGGCCATCCTGGACTGCAGTCGGGTCTGCGGCGCCATCAATAACTTTCAGAGAGAGTTTTTGTTCATCATTGTTGAGTTGCGAAATGAGATGCCTGATTTTTGCAGCTTTTGACGGGTGATAGTCTTCTGCCTTCACCAGGCCCGCGTCTTTAATTGCACGCACCGTATCAATGGGGATAACCCATAATCCGAAGCGGTCCGTAAGATGAACCGAGGGCCGGGCTGCTTCGATTAAAAAAAGGATATTATAGGAACAGTTTTCATCAAAGAAATAGTAGTCCGAATATACATCGTTCAAATCCCAGATATGAATAAGCATTCTTTCAACTTCCGCCTGGGCCAGATTTAATGTATATTCCCACATGTCGCGTTCGTCAATGTCACTGTATTCCTTGACTTTTACATAATACGGCATGATTGAATAGTAGCCGTGATAAAACCCGAAAAGGCCTTTGAGAGCGTATGTCAGGCCATAGGATTGGCCGGTAAACGCCAAATAGTTCACTGCATAGGAAAGGA
>JBEKJA010000179.1:0-6127 GCA_050011475.1 Syntrophales bacterium | reverse complement strand
TTGTCGCTCAAATTCTGAGATAAACAAGAATTTATGGCGGCGTGGCTGATTGATAAAGGCAGTGGCCGGCAAAGTCATTTTTTCTGGTTAAATTCCAGACGCCGCCTCCATTAAAACAAAAGGCAGGGTCGAGTTGGCTCTGCCTTTTGTTACACACCTTAATGATTACTGATTGCAACAGCATTGAAGTGCATTGAGTCTATTATATACCGCAGAGGATATTAATAACATTCACTCAAACAGCTCCGAGATAATGTGTTACTGTCGCAATGGATGTGGATAAGTATAGGGTGTATAAGTTATCCCATCATTATCTACACTCCATGTATTAGTAGATACACACTTATAAAGAGAGCCGGTGATGGTACTTCTTGTTGGGTAGGTGACTATATCTCCAACGAGACCAGTTAAATCAGTACAAGACTGGTTGGTTGCCCAATAACCTTGACCTGTTGTACAAGTGGAAGGTCGGGCCGCAAGAGTACCACAGGTCACACCAGGAGTAGAAGTGTCGGAGAATATATCCCTTCCCATCGTTGGTATATTGCTTAATCCATTGCAAGTCAATCCACCTGAAGCTGATGTTGAAAAGAAGCTCCCTGTCATGTTTTGTCTATTATAGAACCAGTAAGAATTATGAGTCACTTTTGAGGCCACATAACTATCACTTGGACATACGTCTAACCCACCTGTATAGCCCGACATGGAAGGGGTACTACCAGTAGATTGAACATCATTAAAGAACACTCTTGTTTGCCCACTACGCTGTTTATAAAGTTGTATATAACTATTATTAGTAGCATTGACTTGGTTGCCATATATCTCGCAGCCAAAAGAAGCAGCCATAGCCGATTGTTGACCATGAGTTTCAAAAATAGAGGTATTTGCATAGGGAGTATTGATAGTATTATACCGGAAAACATACCTAGAAGCATATTCTCCATTAGAAACCATACCATCCGTATTTGTCATGTTAAAAACATTATCTTCAACATACATATAATATTCTGAACCAAGTGAAAAGTAGTCGAAATCTCCTGCCACATAAGAAGGACAACCGACACAAGACGAGGCCCACCAGTTGTTATCTGTTACTCCAAAACTATCCCATAATATCATGTCACAGTTATTGAAAGTATTATGGTCAATCACCCCATAATACGGACCACCATTCCAGATTGCTCCTCCATCATTTCCATTGGTTCCATTACTTGATATGAAGTTGTTATTGTAAATCCTGATATACTGTTTAGCATAGGGAGCAGTCGAATTATCCGACCCACTATGTCCAAGACGGATTCCCTGTTTGCTATAAGTATCGAAGGTAAAGCCCCCCATTGTAAATGTATTAGTGGAGGCAAGACTTGAAAAAATAACCTCAACTATAAAGGCTCCTGATGAACCACCATTAACAATGGTAAGATTACCCGCTCCCGGTCCAACTATATTCACTCCCTTGGTCACACAAAGCAAACAAGAGTCATTACCATCACCAGGATGGGTATATGTGGTTGACCATGTGACACTTCCCGTACCCGCTGTCACATTGATCGTATCACCAGCCGATGCGGAATTTAAACACGATATAACAGAGGCTTGGTCGGGTGTGGTGGTCCATGTCCGGCTTGAGCCGGTAAAGTGTCCGGTTTGTCCAGAAGAACTTCCGCCACCAGAACACATAAGGCATAAGAACGAACAGACCATCAATAGAGCAATGAAGTATCTGGATACCACTTTTTATATTCCTTCAATTATTAATCATTTAGCATACAAGTGTTGTCATTATATAAAGCACGCACTTTATCGTTATCTGTAGGTCTTCAAATGGTTTTGGACAAGTTGGATCCAAAACTAAGAGATGGTTTCAGCACCCATATAAAACTTTCCTGCCTTTTCGGCAAGCCTCAAAGTGCGATGTCTGATCGTCTATTTGTGTTTGAAATATAGAATAAAAAGCCGAATATAAATAACAATATTTCAGGAAGTAACACTCAGCTTTGCAAAAACACGCCCTCACCAAAGTCAATTAAACGGTTTCTCCTACTAATCCTCAATTTATGCGAAAAGATTATGCCGATGATTACGCCTTGAAATGCATAAAAAAAGGCGGGACCATTTCTGACCCCGCCCTACCACGGTAAATACTGTGGTAAATAAAACCCGCCTTCTTCAAATCGGGTTAGTTCTTAAACTTCCTTCTGATCCCCGCTACCCCAGCCAGTCCAAGCCCGAGTAGAAGCAAGGTCGTGGGTTCGGGAACTGGCTCATTGAAAGTTATAGTAGATATACATACGCTACCATTACCATCTTGAAAGGTTAGGTAACTAATCCCAGAACCAGAAAGTGTATCCGTTCCACTATTTACACTGTAACCGTTACCTGCTGCATAGAAACTAGCAAGGTCAACGTTTGAAGAATTCCAAACATCTACATACATGTCGGAACCAATCGCCCACCAGTCAAAAGTTACAGAATTTGTCGGCGAAGTGAATATTATTTCTCCCGGTTCATTTGTGGTACTTATACCTTGTTGATCGAATGGATCTCTGGAATCGACATAATAATATGTATTCTGTAGTGTAATCCCATATGAACTCCATTGATTAGTAACTGTCTGTATGTCAACTAGACCAGGAACTTCAGTAGTTGAGAAGTCAATCCGCAAATAGAAGATTTCAATGTGCAATCTTCATAGCAGAAAATAGGTTAGCAAAACTATTCCGGCACGGCTTTACATTTTCTGAGGTTCCGTTTGGTCAACCTTTATAATCTTCTTCTAATCAATACCCCGATTAAAGAAATACTTTTTGCAGAAAAATACATCAGTATGGAGAAGGCACCAGCAGATAAGATCAGGGGTATATTGCCCATAGTGTCCACAAAGAAAGTCCTATAAAAAGGTTTTAGACCCAGGACGATAATTGGCCCATGGATCAGGTATATTGTATATGAATTGTCGCTTACTTTATTAAAAATATTTAGTATACTAGGAGACAAGAATTTATTTGCCAGATTGCATATATGAAGCATCATAACATATAGACCAATACATTCGAGTATGTCTTTATAGAAAATTGATCCGATGCCCATCAATTTGAACTCGGCTATCAAACCTGATACGAAATAAAAAAAGATACCAAGACAGAAGAATCTAAACTTCATGAGACGACATAACAGTTCGGGATAAACATTTGTAAGATAGGCCAGCACCATGCCAAATGCGAACTCGTCCACATAAAAAAGAAAAATGGAACTTTGGTGACTCATGGGATATCCAAGTTGGATAAGCATTAAGACAGGACTATTTGCAAGAAGAAGTGAAAAAACCATAAAATACACGACCCCATATCGTTTCAAAACCTTTAATAGTAACGGGAAAATGATATAAAGTCCTACAATGATAGGCATGAACCAGAGTGTCCAATTCAGTGTCCAACCGGGGCTATAAAAGTTACGGAGGAACGTTATATAAGTGAATAGAGTAAACCAGGAATAAGAAGGTTGCACACAGTTTGCTATCCAATAGTGACAAATATTTGTAAGAGAATAAGTAATAGTGACAGTCACCCAATAAGGCACAACTATCTTTAAAAATCGTCGTCTGGCCCACACTTTCCAGTTAGTAGTTTTTTCCCTGAGAAAGGGAAGAGTTAGACCATATCCGCTTATAACAAAAAAAAGATGGACGAATGTTCCTGCAATATTTTGGACGAAGTAAGTGAATATACTAGGAACTGTAATAACGTTGCTACTTAAAGAGTAAGAAGTATAGTTTTCTATGACCACTGCTATAATAGATATGGCCCTGATCATTGTGATTGAAACGAATGTAACATCTTCTTTAGGTATACAAGAAACATCGGTTTTTTTCATATGAGATGATAGTTCATCTGGCTGCTTGATAGATCAACGTTATGAATCTCAGAGGGGGCGCTCATTGCTGAGCACCCCATAAACGCTAACAAAAGGGCGAGAGAATACCTTGCCTTACTGTGCAAAGCATCGAAGTTTCTACCGCGCGCTAGGCACCTCCCGTTTTGCATACATAATCATTCACCTCGTCAGAATTTTGACTCGACTCCAGGGAAAATAGGAGCCATCTTTAATGAAAAAACCAAATCGCCCTGGAAAGAAAGGAGGGTTCCCCACAGGGCGATTTGGAGGGGATGAGCCATACTTAGGCTCCGTGATGTTGATAATGGTCGCTGCCCCGACCCCTGGCTCCCCATTTATGCGGTATTTGACCAAGCTTTGTGATCTGCTCTGGCGTGAGGATTTTCCGCCACTCAATCTTCATCTGCGCTCTCTTGTCGTGCAACTGCTGGCGAAGGTCGCTTAGTTCCTTCTGTTTGGCAAGAAGAGTTGCTTCATCTGTCTTGGGGTCCGTAAAGAGTTTACGCATTTCTATTCGCTTTATCATGAGATCATATTGGAGATCTCTGGTCTCATTCTGAAAACGGCTCCGCAAATCTTTCATCTTTCCCAACTGGTTCTTTGATAGGTTGAGGCGTTTGGCAAAATCGAATTTCTTGTTATCATTGGCACATGATTTTCCGCTGCCTTCAAAGGCATAAGCTGACATAGTCATAGTTACGATAATTGCAATGGCCGTCAAAATGGTAAGTACTTTTTCCATACTGTGCTCCTTTTATTATGTTTGTATAATTAGGAGCAATAAGTGTGCCCAAAATAAGTAAATGATTTAAACGTGTAATTTCATATAATTATCACAAGATGTATTATTACCGTTGTATTTACTGGAGTACCAATGGATAGAATATATCCGGTTTTTGATATTCAGTTGTATAAATAATATCCACGTAAACATATTCAAGACTTTGGTAATACGCATTTAGATGTCAGATAGAATTTTGGATATTAAGATCAATTTGATGGTTACAGTTTGAAAACTTGTATAAATCAAAAATGGTAGTGTCAAACGATTTCAGGAAGAAGTTAATACCAGACTTTACATCACCTTTACTGTATCACTCACGTATCATTACTGTCATTATTGATGATATTGCTGTTTCATACATCTTTTAATCACACCTGACGAATAAACAACCATCACGTTCTCATACGATGTTACACTTTTTTGTCATTCCATTGATATTAAATCTATCAATCACCATCAGAATATTCTACTGTTGCTACAGTTGTTTGACATATTATTGTACTCCTGTGACATGATGCTTACGATCAATACACAACCAACAATATTCTACTCGTTGCTATCAGTTCTATCTTTGTTCATACAAAAACTAACCCCTGTAACACTATACCCATACCCCTGCTTTACCGTATCTTATCCTATACCCAACCATATACTAGACCATACTTTTACCTGCATCGATCAATCAAAAATTTATACGTAAATATATGATATCATGTAACAAATACGTTATGATCGGTGTAAAAAGGCCCTTTACATCCCCTTGTTGCTTTTTTTGTCAGTTTTGAATAATGCCATTTTCTATAGTGAACTTTACCACAGCAATATCTTGAAATTATTGAATTTTATTTGATTCGACTTTTCTGGGGCGGAAGGTCTTGACATAGTAGGTGGCAAGAGGGTGTCGAATTTTTCTAGCATGGGCCATCACCTCGTTTTTTCTCTTTAACACGAGGAGCCCTTCTGTCAAGGCTTTCCTGCGGTTTATTTTTCCGGCCTTGACGTAAAGTCTTTGCTCGTGCTCACAAAAAATTTGGTGAAGGCGAGGGGGGGGTATGTGATTGTAGGCTATGGCATTGGGGCAGAATTTGGTCATCTTTGATGGGTGTTATTCTATCTCGTTTTTTGATCTGGGTGAAGAGATGCACCAGCGTCTGCCTTACAGCTTGACTGAGGACTCAAATCTTCAAGGAATGGAAGGGCGATACCCGCATCATCAATCTTGCTCAAGATGAGCTTCATTGACAAAACTTCATCATAGTATACTTCAATCAAGACTATGTTATTTTTTACACAGAGGTCCCTTTTTAATTGATCTCTTTCGACTTGCTTCCTGTAAGCCTCCGCTCCACCGAATAGTTCAATGGGTCTAAAGTGTTGTTGCCCCTGATATTCGAATGCCAGTTTCAATGCAGGTAGGTAAACGTCAAGTTCCAAACGCTGAAGCCACGC
>JBEKJA010000178.1:0-6137 GCA_050011475.1 Syntrophales bacterium | reverse complement strand
AAGAAGATGGTGTGGGTTCCGCAATCCATCTCACCAGTGACATTCACCTCTATATATGCAATAGCAAAATCCAGGGCGATCGGTGCTCCGGTAATGCCCCTCTTGTACTTCATTCCATCAAACTTATCGATATCCCGGCCTGATCTGAAACCAAAGCGTCCTATGAGAGTGGAGGGAGTTTCTCTGGAAAGGATCGATATGGAAAATGTCCTGCTTGCCTGGATGTAAGAATGGGTAAGATTTTCTTTATTGATGCTCACAGCGATAGTCTGCGGTTCCGAGGTTACTTGAAACACGGAATTGGCAATCTGACCATTGATGCGCTCCCCGTTCGTGGAACTGACAATGTATAAACCGTAACTAATGCTATGCAAGGCTTTTCGGTTCATTTCGTTTTCTCCCTTTCACCAAAAATGGCTCTGCCTATTCTGACGACAGTGGCGCCTTCTTCCACGGCAACTTCGAAGTCTTCTGACATACCCATGGATAGCTCTTTCATTTCTATACCGGCGATGTTCTCTTCAATGAGACGATCCCTGAGTTCTCTCAGAATTCGGAAAAACGGCCTTGCCCGCTTGGGATCATCGAACCAGGGGGGCATGGCCATGAGTCCTTTAATTTTCAAACCACCTATGAGTGCAATCCGGCGGATCAAGGCGGGAGCTTCCGCAATAGAAACTCCGCTTTTTGTTTCTTCTCCGGCGATGCTCACCTCTATCAGAATTGGAACCGTCAGACCCGCTCCATGAGCGTGCCTGTCAAGTTCTTCTGCAAGCTCGAACCGGTCAACAGTCTGGACCATATCGAAGATTTGAACGGCATACTTGGCCTTATTGGTCTGAAGATGGCCGATAAAGTGCCAGGGTATGGTTTTTTCCATCCGGCCGATTTTACGCCGAGCCTCCTGGATGTAATTGTCGCCAAGGATGTCCACCCCGGCAGCGATAGCCTCCATAATCTGAGGGTCGCCAACCGACTTCGTCACAGCCATTAGAAGAATATCCTCCGGTTTTCGGCCTACCCGGAGTGCCGCTTCGGCGATTTGCCCTCGAATCCGATTAATATTGGTCTGGATGGTCATTGACATTAGTTAACTGAAACTGATCATGCCTGCCTGCATACAGGCATCAACCAATTCGCACATGGGCAAACCCATGACGTTGGTGTAAGAGCCGCAAATAGCCCGGATGAAAAATGATCCAAGCCCCTGCACTGCATACCCGCCGGCTTTGTCATAGGGTTCATTGGATGATACATACCATGCCACCTCGTCTTGTGAGAGATCACGGAAGAGGACAGTGGAAGATACGGTGCGGCCTGTCTCGTAGCCCGTGCTCTGCCGGATCAGCGTAAAGCCAGTAAAGACGGTATGTTCTCTTCCACTGAGCTTGTGCAGCATCTGTGCCGCCATTTCTTTATCCTTTGGCTTGCCGAGGACCTCTCCATCCACAAGAACAATGGTATCGGCGCCCAGAACCCATGCGTCGGGATACTCCTCAGACGCAGCCTGAGCCTTCAGGGCTGAAAGTCTCATGACATGCCCCTCCGGGGTTTCTTCAGGATGAAATGACTCTTCAATCCCGCTCGGTATTACTTCCACGGGCAAGCCCATAAGGGAGAGAAGTTCAAGACGGCGTGGTGAAACTGATGCAAGGATGAATCTTCCCGATAAGGTGAGGCTCACAGTTCGAATCCTAACATGATGCGATCTTTACAGTTTTTTTTGTGTCCCTTATAAACAATCCGCGTGGCGGTGTCAAGCCGGGAACAAATCAAGAGTGCCACAAACGGCTTTCACGGGTTGAAGGTTGACAAGATGGTAATTTTCTGGTTTTTAACTGCATTGATAATTAAAGATACTGCCATCATAATCTTAAGGAGGACATCATGCAGGCTATGAGAAGGGTCGCGTTACTTTCCCTGGTTGTTATCGCAGGAATAGCTTTCATTGGGACGGCGGTAGCCGCGGATAAAATCTTTCAGGTGACCGTACCCGGATGCGGCACTTGAGGCGGTTTTTCCAGGATAAGTTCTATCCTGAAGAATACAAGCGGTGTTGTTCGTTATAAACCTCTCAATCCGAACAGGATGATCATTACTTACGATGACGTGAAGACATCTGTGAACAAAATCATTCAGGCGATTGAGAAAGGTGGAATGAAAGTTGAAGGGAATCCCATTCTCCTGGATGCAGAGCCCAAACAGTAAAACATGTAATCCGTTGTTCCCATACTGGTAGAATAAGCGGTAGTTATAGGCTACCAATCGACTTACAATTATCTATTGTTGTTTCAACATCCATCTATTGCTACCTTGTCATCCTGAACTTGATTCAGGATCTATATAAAAGATTAGACCATGAAATAAATTCAGGGTGACCTGTTAAGGGTGGCATCACAAATTTGTTCCGATGAGGAGTAATCTGTCACTATGAACCTTGCCGATATTATTCTTATTGAAGATAATCATCAAGATATTGAAATGATCATCGACTCGTTCAACGGGCTTGATATGAACCCGGTTGTTCTGGCTTTCAATGATGGCGCCAAAGCGCTGAATTATTTTTTTAATGCGCAGGAGTGCCCTGTGACATCGGCATCCCGAATGCCAAAGCTGATACTTCTCGATCTGAAGCTGCCTAAAATCAATGGCCTTGAAGTTTTAAAGCATCTGAAGTCCGATGACCGGACAAAGCTCATACCGGTTGCCGTATTCAGTTCATCGAATGAATTTACAGATAAACTCCAAGCTTACTCTCTCGGGGCTAACAGTTATATTGTAAAACCATTGGATGCAGATGATTTTTATCGTCTGGTAGCGGAGATCGGATCATATTGGTTATCTGCAAATACGGCAATCCATGATGACGCGTAATGGGATGATTTAAATTTAAGACTGTATTACCGTGCCAGGGAGATCTATGAATAAAACATTGCGTTTGTTAATCCTTGAGGATGTGCCCACGGATGCCGCCTTAATGGAAAACGAGCTGACTGAATCGGGCATGAACCTGATATCCAAATGCGTTGTAGCAAAGGCATCTTTTACCAATGCAATAACAGAATTTTCTCCAGACCTGATCCTGTCGGATTACTCTCTCCCCTCATTTAATGGTTTGTCAGCACTTAAGATAGCCAGGGAAAAATGCCCGGACGTCCCATTCATTTTTGTTTCGGGGGCGCTGGGTGAAGAAATGGCTATAGATCTTTTGAAAAAAGGTGCGACGGACTATGTTTTGAAAAACAGGTTGTCCCGTCTTGCTCCTGCCGTGGCTCGGGCACTTCATGAAATTGAGGAGCGTAACGAACGTATACGGATTGAAAACGCTTTAAAGGAATCGGAGATTAGATATAGGACGATTTTTGAAAATACGGGAACAGCAACCATTATTATCGATGGAACTGATATGATATTGTTGGCAAACAAGCAATTTGAAGTATTGTCCGGTTTTTTGCGCCCGGAAATTGAAGGTAAAAAACGCTGGACTGATTTCATATATGGAGATGATCCGGGTCATGCAGATGATCATAACAAGCCGCGACGAAAGATGCCGGGATCTAAAAAAACGCAGATCAGCCATGAATTAAAAGTAGTGAACCGGCGGGGGGGCCCCTTGAATGTTCTAGCATATATTGCCCAGATACCGTCAACGGATGACAGAGTCATATCAATCCTGGATATAACCGCTCGGAAATCAGCCCAAGAGGCCTTGAAGAGCAGGGAACAGGATCTGGAATTGAAGTCCCGAAGTCTCGAAGAGGCTAATACGGCATTGAAAGTTTTGCTGAAACACAGGGATGAAGACAAAACAAGTATGGAAGAGCAAGTGCTGACAAATGTGAAGAAACTGATCTTCCCTTATATAGAGAATCTGAAACATCTTAATTTGAACGGCGATCAGATGACGCAGGTGGAGATTATAGAATCGCACCTGAATGATATCATATCGCCGTTTTTGCGCAGCCTGAGCTCCGCCTATTCCAGTTTGACCCCGCGTGAAATCCAGGTGGCCAGTCTCGTCAAGGAAGGCAAGACTACAAAAGAAATTACCAAGCTTCTCAATATTTCCGCAACCGCAGTGGATTTCCACAGGAAAAACCTTCGGTTGAAATTCGGATTGAAAAACAAGAATACTAATCTGAGATCGTATCTTACGTCACTCTCTACATAGGTGGTTTCATAGGTAGTTTTTATCTATCATTTTTCTTCCATTTAATCCTCATTGTCTTTTGTCGCTACCAAAGTTAACTAATCTCTAAAAGGCTTGTGCTCAATGAAGCTGTTGATCCATGAAATTTTCTGATCAGGGGGGGCTCCCTTATTTACACCGAAACGCATTGCTCCAGATAAGGTATAGCCGATGCAATGGAGGATGTCATGGACAGTATAAGGGCGTATCTGAATTCTGAAGGATTAACCGTTTATTTACATAATGCTTCGGAATGGAAGAAAATGGAAGAGGCGGTTCAGGAAACACGAAATCTTTACACAATGTTTATTCTGAGCTGTGTGGTAGGTACATTCCGGTCCATCTATAACCCTGATGAAATAGATGGTTTCTACAATGACTGCAACGATGCACTGGCCAGGATATTAGGATGCGAACAGAGAGAGGATATGCTCAAGTTGAGCCTGAAGCATAATTTCTTTTCAGATCAGGATTTAATGGCATATGTGCATGACCTTATGGAAAACAAGTGCCTGACAAATTATCAACTCCTTCTTAAGCAAAAAGACAGGGAGCCTGTTTTGGTTCTGCTGAACGCAAATCTTCATCAGCACAAAGACGGATTGATCATGGTCGAAGGGACCATGATTGACATCACTGAACATGTGCATACGGAATTTAAGCTCATGGAAACGAATGAACGGCTCAAATCCCTCGTATCCGAACTTGTCACGACGGAAGAGCGTGAGCGAAAACGCATCGCTTCCGACCTGCATGATAACGTCGGCCAAACCCTGGCAGTGACCAAAATAAAGTTGGAATCTCTCCTCCGCCAAAAATCCGGAGAGAATATAATGCAAGCTCTTGTGGCAATAGAAAATCTGGTCAACCAATCCATCCGGCAGACTAGGTCGATGATGACAGACCTCAGCCCCTCTGTTGTGTATGAAGTGGGCTTTGTAGAGGCTATTGAATGGCTGAAACATCAGATACATACCCAGTATGGCCTTCAGATCAGCCTGATTGACAATCTCAAGATGCGGCGTGTCGACCGTGAAGTTCAGTTGATTCTCTTTCGAGCCACACGGGAATTGCTTTTCAATGTCATCAAACATGCCCGCGTGACGAAAGCCTATATCCGTTTACGTGATAACGGGAAAAATATCCACATTAATATCCGGGACAACGAGTCCGGATTTGATATCTCCACATTGAAAACAAATTCCGGAACGTATGGAAGGTTCGGTCTCTGCAATATCCGTGAGCGGCTGACTTATCTCGGAGGCTTATTGGAAATTGATACAAGGAGAGGGGAAGGGGCTTCCTTAATGCTTATGTCACCACGACGAATCCACAAGCGAAAAAAACAGGTAACAGCAAAAAAAGTCATGAAAGAGGGGCAGCAGACATACGTTGGTAGTAGAGTAACAGAAAACTACATGCCATTGGAAAGGAGAGCAGGATGAAGGGAAATGAAAAGATTATAGACAAATTGAATGATCTGTTGGCAGATGAATTGACGGCAATCAACAGTATATGGTTCATACCGAGATGTGCGAAAATTGGATGTATGAGCGGCTGCACAAGGCCATTGAAAAACGGGCGATTGACGAAATGAAGCATGCAGAGGGACTGATTGCGCGTATTCTCTTTCTGGAAGGCCGCCCCATGGTAAGCCATTTAAAAGATATTCATATCGGTGCCGAAGTGGAGATTCAGCACAAGAGTGACTGGCGTGCAGAGCATGATGCCATTCATTCTTATAACGATGGCTTAAAATTGGCAATTGAATTGGGAGATGGCAGTTCCAGGGAACTCATGGAATCCATACTCAAGGAAGAGGAGAGTCATATCGATTGGATCGAGGCTCAGATCGATCAGATTAAGCAGATGGGGATAAATAATTATCTTGTTGAGCAGATTGATTAGTACACTCCTTTCAGCATTGAGTGGCTATTTTGCATCAGAG
>JBEKJA010000177.1:0-6169 GCA_050011475.1 Syntrophales bacterium | reverse complement strand
CTTTTTCATGGTCTGTGTCCTCCTTTTGATCTGTTTGACTTATAATAGAGCAAGAGCCGTGCCACACATGAAATAAGGACCATCAATTTCTATAACCTATCGAATTTATTTAACTATGGCAAATTGAGTCCTGTGGAGTGAAATGGGATAGACCAATCGTAACATGAAAATTTGGAATGAAACATTAAAGGTTATTTAATATAATGTGGAGAGACTCCCCCCATAAACACCGAGGATAAGGTAAGGCTTATGAAGGAAAAAACATGGGAGTGGTTAGTAATAGTTTTATTGTTTACCATACTTTTTCCCTCTTACAGTAAAGGGGGTGATGATGGTTCGAAGGAAAATGAAGCAACAAAGCAAAATAAACCTGTAATGAGATATGATCCAGGAGGGTTATTGGAGATACAAAAGAAAAGTGATAAACGTATAAAGGAAATAAATGATGGCCATATGAAGGAATTACAGGAAATGCAAAACGAAAGCCGAGAGCGAAATAACGAAAATTGAATGTCAGGTACTGTTGTTGTGCCAAGCGCAGAGCCAACTGAACGACGCTCGGAGATCAGAGGGCGAGAGCGTGAGTGGTGAAAATCTTTGAAATCTGCATTTATTATAGGGGTAAATTATGGGATGGAATTTTCCCCCTTGACTGTCCATGCAGATGAGAATAATATTTATCTACAGTATTTCCTAACTTGCTCTTATTAATCTCATAACCTAACATTTAATCTTTTGGAGTGTAGTATGAGAACGAGTTGCCCAAAGGTACCGATATGAAGCCCCAAGAGGGCTTTTATGCCTTTGTAGATGCTTCTAAACCAATTGCAAGATCAAGGTTTATTAAAAGCATGGTTTCTTTTTTTCAGTCTGGAAGTTTTTGGGGGTTTTTATGACTACACAAAGGGTTGAACACAGACCGGCCGGGCATTTTGGATGTCAAGATGAAATATGAGCTGATTCAAGTCCGATATTACAACTATCAGGTGGGGTCTGTTGATGACATCACGCTCAACGAGCTGATCCTCTCACACAAGATCGGACAGTTCTATCGACCTTCCCAGGAAAAGTGGATCAACACAGAAATGGATCCCGTCAGAATCAGGAAGGGCCGATACGGCGAGTATAAGAGAAGGGGGTCCGATGAGGAAGAAGGGGTTGAAGGATCACAAGAAAAGCCCCGTGGCCTACTATCGAAAATGTTGAGGCGCAAAAGGAAAACCATAGCGTTGAAGAAAGCATTGACGGCCGGAGATTGGTTCGAGCGAGGATTTCGGGCCTCACAAGAGCATGACGACAAGGGAGCCGTTCGGGCATTTGCCAAGTCTATCGACCTCGACCCCGTCTATCAAAGTGCCTACTTGCATAGAGGGATCACCTACGAGATGGTCGGCAACCTGCAACAGTCCGTCTACGATTACAGCAAGGTGATTGAGTTGGCGCCGGGAGATGCCGAGGTTTATTATTTGCGTGGTCTTGCTCGCAAGCGCCTCGGCATGGAATATGAGGCGATAGAGGATCTCAAGAAGGCCGCCCGTATGGGTTACAAGCAGGCGCTTGGTTTCTTTAAATCCAAGGGAGTCTACCTATAGAGGCCTCCGCACAAGGGGTTCATGATATGGGGGCGGATCAAGACTTGGTGGCATGTTCTACTCAAAGTAATTTATTGTAGTCGAGAATCTCGGCTGATGCGCTTGTGTAGCAGCTTTCGACCCGTAATGCTCAGGCGTGAGGACAGAAAAATGGAATTTGCCGGTTATTGACGACATCTACAAAGTGTGAGTGGCGGCAAGTTATTGAGACTGAGCATTATGAATTGAAAGAGAGTAAAATCAGTTTAAATAATTGTCCTGCTGATTCCGTAGTTATGGAGTACAGGGGCGAGCGTCTAATATCTGAAGCGAAACAAAATAACTATCATGGAACCCCCGGAATTTAGCAACTGTGGTCTCATGATCCGTTAAACTGATTATTTATCCGGCTTTGTCTTACCCGCAAGTTTTCCGGCGACAGTTTACGGAATTGCTCAGCATATTTGGCTGTCGTTTCGACGATGCTCTTTCTGTGGAAAATGTCCAAAGTAATACTCAGCGGCACCACAACTTTTTCAATCATTCTGACCATCTGTTGTGGCGAAATCTTTCCAGCAAATAATTTTAATACAATTTTGGCTTCTTCATCCGTCAGGCGATCACTAAATTCCTTATAGAGGTTCATCACAGAAGTGTTGAAACCCAGTTTTGCGGAGAACCCAATCGAGCGTATTTCCGCCCAACATGCGACTAGCCGGACATTATCATCCTTAAAATATTTTTTGTTGCCCTCTTGGAATGAATGAATGACGCCCTTATTCTCCATTTCCCTGATCTCTTTCAGACTCACACCGGTCAATTCATGCAGTTGCTTGGTCGTTAAGGGGCCGAATTTCCGTTCATTCTCTGTGGCTATAAAAAATTTACCGTCAGCCTCTGCCAATACTCTCTTTTCCTCGATCGTCAGATCTCCATCCTTTTTTCCCAAGATATCCTGGATAACAGACAGGGGGAAAAAGCGCTTAGTCTGCAATTCTTTAATGATACGGATGGCGTTGAGATGCGTTTCGTTATAATAGGCCATGTTGCGACTGGACTTAATAGGTTCCGGAAGTAAACCTTTGGCTAGATAGTATTTAATAGTAGTACGTGTAACACCGGAAAGTTCGCACAGCTGTTTCATTTTCAGGAGATTTTTCTCTTGTTTTTTCAATGTTAGCGTTCCTTCGTGTAATTTATGGAAACGTCCTAAACTAAGTAAATTATTGTGTTAATAATTAGCAGTTATAAAATTAAAAATTACCTTGACAGATTATAGAGTTCTATTTTCGGGAAAAGAAAGGGATTCATTGACGATTCGGAAAAATCTTTTATTGCTTAAAGATTTTCCCATTCCAGAATATCTATAAGTGCCTCATCTGGTGTTGAGACTGATCGAAGTTTCTCCATAAGCTGCCTGTCCTGGGCTGCCCGGCTGGCCAAACTCAATATCAGAGTCTGTTCATCCGGCACATCGATCGGAGAAAAAATTAGAAATACACATTCAATGGGTTTATTGGTCGTCACATCGTGTATTCCTCCCTGGGTGATTCCTATTGATAAACAAGAATGCTCAATACCTTCGATTCTTGCGTGCGGAAAGGCAACCCCCTCATTGAAGAAGGTTGAACCCTTTTCCTCTCTTTCTATGACCGCCTCAAGCGCCTTGGATCTTTGGTCTATATCTTTATTGCACCAGGCCGCCTCCACAAGGCTTCGAAGCACATCGTCCTTTTTAACAGGCTCTTTCCATATAACAATACTGTGTGAGTCCATGAATTGAGTTAACGATTTAAGGTTAGTCGCTTTATCGATTTGATGAGGTGCTGTCTCTTCCTGGATGATTTGTTCTTCTATCGGTAAAGCTTCAGGCAATTCCGGCTGCCGGGTATCTAATACGACTATCGAGACACCTCTGGCTGCCTGGATCAGCTGTTCAGCAACGCTTTGTGAACCCCATAACCGTTTCCATAGAGAGTATTTGGGCGGAGTACCAATAACAATATGACCTACCCGATATTCTCGGGCAAATTGCAATACGGTTTTTACAATATCCTCTCCCTTAAATGTGAAAACTATCGCACCGAGCTGTTTGGCCAAGGTGAGCGTACTGGATAGTAAACGCTGTGTCTGCACATCGATGCTAGTCGGTTCTTCCGGAGGGGTTTGGACATAAACGGCATACCAGTTCCGGTTGAGTTTGCCTGCCAACCTTGAGGCGTATCGCAGCAGTTTTTCGCTATTGGGGCCACGAGAGCTGAGACAAACCATGACCTGATCTGGTGTTGACACAATATCTTCACCCATGCCATCCCGGGAGCGCTGGTCGATCAGCGATGCCACCTCACGCAATGTGAGTTCCCGGAGCTGTTCCAGGTTCGATTTTCTGAAGAAGTTTTCCAGAGCTCTTTTGATACGATCCTGCGGATATATTTTCCCCTCTATGAGTCGGTCGTTCAGATCTTCTGTAGTCAAGTCCACATTCACGATCTGGTCCGCATCGGCAAGTACGTCATCCGGAAGCCGCTCATGAACCTTGACCCCAGAAACGCGTTCGACAACATTATAGAGACTCTCCAAATGCTGGATGTTCAAAGTACTGATGACATGGATTCCGGAGGCGAGCATATTCTGAACATCCTGATACCTTTTTTCGTTCCTGCTGCCCGGAACATTGGTATGCGCCAACTCGTCGACAAGTACGATCTGGGGTTTTCGATTCAGAATGGCATCGACATCCATTTCCTCAACAACGATTCCACGATATTGCTCCTGGCGTCTTGGCACAATTTCCAAACCTTCCAGAAGCCTGACGATATCCGCCCGGCCATGTGTTTCTACCATTCCTACGACAACATCAATTCCTTCATCTTTGAGACGATGTGCCTCCTGCAGCATCTGGTAGGTCTTGCCCACACCTGCGGCATAGCCGAGGTATATCTTCAGCTTGCCACGCTGGGAGCGTTGAATCATCCTCAAAAATGCATCAGCTCGATTCTCAGCCATCGTGCTTTACTCGCTCCCAATGATAGTCATGATCTGCTGACAAGATGTAAAGTATCATGGCGCTCCATATCGCTTGTAAAGCTCAAGATTGACTTCCAAGACGTTGACAAACTTCTCGCCGATGAGGCCATCCCAGGGCTCCGCGGCATTTTTCTGTAGTATCTCTTCAATATCCTCCCGGATTGCCGAAGAGTCGACTTTTTTCTTGGCAGCCCAGGCGGAGGCCACGCGCTCCAGTTGAAACTCGGCGTTCTGAAGAGTGATATGCGGATCAAGACCGGAAGCGGACGTGGTGACCAGATCGCCGGGAACGTCCTGGAGGTCGACATCTGGATGCTCCTGCCTCCACATGTCAAAGAAAATAGACTGAATGTCCGTACCATCCTTGACTGGTTCAATAGCTATTTGCGGTTTGCCGCCAATGTTGGTTTTAGTGACGCCCGAGGGAAAGCTGCCGGGGTTTTCCCGGGAGAAAGTCTTGAAGAACAGGACAGCCAGATCGGCGGCCTTGGGCTGGGGAGTGCCGGGGTTTTCTTTTATCCACCGAGCTACGATGGCGGGGTGTGTCTTGGCCCAATTGTCCACATAAGAGCCGTGGGATGGGTCAGCATTGACCCAGGCCTGGGCCAGGGAATTATGCAGGTCCGCCCACTGCGCCACAATGTGCGGATTACTTCGGAACTTATCCTGCCGGAACCAACTTTCCACATCCGGCGCCACTAGCTGGCCGGCTCTGGCGCCGCTCCGGTATTTCACAATCGGACCCAGCATGCGGGCAACCCGGTCGCGCAGCGCATAGTTGGATGGCGCGAGAGTCGACGAAGCTGAGGCAGATGCATCATAAGATGCCGCGGATGGCCGGGGCTGAAAGTATTCATCTTTGGTAAAGGGCTGAGCAATGAGTCGCGACCCTACCAGTTTGCCGTCGGGACCTTGCAGCAGGCTTCCGTTAGCCTGGAAGGGAAAGACAGTCTGTCCGATGGCCCACAACACCAGCGGATAAAGAACGCAGCAGATGACGACCGCGAAAAACAAAAGCCAGAGACTCTTGGAAAGATAGCGTAACATATTTATAGCTCCTTATTTTATTGAAAAATTAGCTGACCAGATGCAAGCTCACCATAGTAAGGTCAATGAGTTTGATGCCGATGAATGGGAGAAGTACGCCTCCCAGTCCCCAGATCAGCAGATTTCTGCGCAGCAGCGCATCGGCGCCGAGCGGCCGGTATTTGACGCCCTTGAGCGCGACCGGAATGAGCGCCGGGATGATGAGGGCATTGAAGATCACCGCCGATAGAATGGCCGAGGTAGGCGAATGTAACTGCATGATATCCATCCCCTTCATCCAGGGCAAGGTACCAACAAAGAGCGCCGGGATGATGGCAAAATATTTGGCCACGTCATTGGCAATCGAAAAGGTGGTCAGGGAACCACGTGTCACCAGGAGCTGTTTGCCCACTTCTACGACTTCGATTAATTTTGTGGGGTCGCTGTCCAAATCGACCATGTTGGCGGCTTCCTTAGCTGCTTGCGTCCCGGCGTTCATGGCCACACCGACATCAGCCTGCGCCAAGGCCGGCGCATCATTTGTG
>JBEKJA010000176.1:0-6195 GCA_050011475.1 Syntrophales bacterium | reverse complement strand
AAGAGGTCTGTGAGGGTTGTCACATGCACATTCCTCCAAAGTTATACAATGACCTCCAGAGATTGGAGGAACTGATGTTTTGTCCGAATTGCCACTGCATTATATACTGGTACAACAAAGGCGAAAATAATCAATGAACAACAATAATCAATGATTAATAAACAATTATCAATTATCGATATTTTTTAGTATTTGCAGGGAGATTCAAGTGGCGGATTGTCTTATCCACTTATACAGTGATGGCGCATGCAGAGGGAATCCGGGTAATGGAGGGGCAGGTGCCGTACTAACTGACGAGACAGGAGTTATAGTGGCGTCCCTTAAAAAATATTTGGGGATATGCACTAATAATGTAGCTGAATATCAGGCGTTGATTCTTGGACTTGAGGAAGCTTTAAAAAGGAAGACCAGTTGCCTATGCATTCACCTAGATTCCGAACTGCTTGTAAGGCAGATACAGGGGACTTATCGTGTGAAGCAGGCGCATCTTAAACCCCTTATATTTCGCATTCGCGAGATGCTGTCAAATCTTGACGGCTATAAAGTGGAGCATGTATACAGGGAAAAGAACAAACTGGCGGATCAGTTGGCAAATGAGGCTATAGACGAATATGAAAGCGGATCAGGTGATCGCCGGTCCGTCTGAAGACGGGCGGGAGGAAAGTCCGAGCTCCGCAGGGCAGGATGGTCGCTAACGGCGACTGGGGGCTACCCTAAGGAAAGTGCCACAGAAAAGATACCGCCTGAATTTTTCAGGCAAGGGTGAAAAGGCGAGGTAAGAGCTCACCAGTTTCCCGGGTGACCGGGAAAGCTTGGTAAACCCCATCCGGAGCAAGACCAAATAGGAGAGCGTCAAGGGTGGCCCGCCCAATGCTCTCGGGTTGGTCGCTGGAGGCTGCAGGCAACTGCTGCCCTAGATGAATGATCACCGCTGCTATCCGGGCAACTGGATAGTGGAACAGAACTCGGCTTACGATTCGCTTTCATTATAAAAAAACCGGGAGAAAATTTTCGCCCGGTTTTTTTAATTTATTTGCTGATGACGTGTTACTTGTCGTCCTCATCCTCATCATCATAGAACCTAGTAGCATCAGGGGATTCCTCAGGTATTTCCTCTTCAATTGAACGCGTGATTCCCCTGGCCAGAAGCGCCAAAATGAAGAAAAGAAGAATCGCGGCGACAATCATAATCACGATGATGGTCGTGATCCAGGATTTCGCCTCATTCTGGATTTTCTTAGCGGCTAAAGCGGCGTGTTCGCTGAATTTGCTGATATCTACATTCATACCGACCCAACCGAACCCACCAGGCTTCGGATAATCCGCAGAATAAAATTGGATCGGGGCATATGCGACGAACTGGGTTCGCGCACCGAAAGTATAAGTTTTCGTTCCTGCATTGCCAGATTCGGCATCCTTGGAGATCTTGGGAAGTATGGGATCCATAAATCCAAGGAGGTTGAAATCCAGAACCTCCTCCCCCTTTTTCGACATCAGTTCGGAAGTTGCAGCCGTTAACGGCGGAACGGGGTTCCCGTTCGAATCCAATCCTTCGATATGATAATCATTTGGATGAGCTATTACAAATCCGCGATTATCCACCATGTAGGCATAGTTGCCTGAATCCGCTTCAGCCTTCAGGACATAGTCCGGCTGTGTAGGTATAATGTTATCCGTAAACCTGGTCAAATGCCTCGAATCCAATGCTAAAGTAATGATGCCGGAAAATCCCTCTTTGTCGAACATTGGAGCAGCGAAACGGACAATTCCCCTGAATCGCTTTCCCTTTGCAAAATCATCACGGTTCACATACCAGCCCGTGACATGCGATACATAAACTTCATCTTGATTGAGTTTTTTTGCTTTGGCGAAATAGTCTTCTGTTTTAAATAACGTATTTATCGGATTGCTGACATTCTGCAACTTGCTTCTCGGAACTGCTTCCCCGGTGGAAATTTTAATAACTTCATCACCCTTTTTGTTAATCAATGCCATTTCTACATACAGAGGTTCGGAAAGCCGGACGATTTTCCCGTCCTGTTTAACCCACAACGGTTTCCGGTTATTATTCACAAATTCCTTGTAAGCGGATTCGCTTGCTGGGAGAATGGTTGCAATCATAACATCTTTCTGCCGGTCACGGAGAAAGTCGACAATCTCTTCCGCCACATTAATAGCACGAACTTTGATATCTTCCTGGGATTTCTGATCCAGTACAATCACCGTACGCTCTTTGACGGCATTACTAAATTTGAAAATGCCATTGGCAATCAGAAGAGCCATAAGTGATAAGGGGATGACGATAAGCAGGAAGAATATCCTTCCGACAGTAAACAACTGCTTATCCTTCTTCATTTCTGACATTCCCTTGTCCCCCTCATAGTCGTATTGTTGAGTTTGATGGAAGAATTCAGCCGACGAGGAAGTACTTTGTATAGGGGTTGGCAAAAAGGAGAACGAGAGCAATAACCAGAGCATAAATAGCAATGGATTCTGCCATGGCCATACCAATTAGCATGGTCATCATGATTTTACCCTGGACACCGGGGTTTCTTCCCACTGCCTGGCAGGCGCCGCTGGCAGCCGTACCAATACCAAGTCCTGCACCGATTGCACCAACACCCATAGCAAAACCCGCACCAATCATGGCACCGACAGCGTACAATGCCTTTGTATAAGAATCACCCGCGGGAATGGCCTCTGCCGCGAATACTGCAGGCGAGGACACTAGGCATGTTACCATGGCTGCCAACACTGTGAATAATCTTTTAACGAATCTTCCCAACATCTTCGTTGATCTCCTTTCCTATTTGGTGTTTTCTTTAACCCATAACATAAAAAAGCATCTGGGTGAAAAGAAATGTGGAACCGCGCATTGATGTGCAATGTCCATGCCAAATGTGAAATAAACTGTATAAATCTTCTAAGGCTAAATAATTATTTAGTAATTTTTGCATATCCGGCTCATTAAGATCCGCCGATCCTGGTAAAATATTGAATGAAACATTCAATATATATTTTATTTTGAACAAAAAGTAAAACCCACAATGAATTAGTCGATGGGGCTATTCTTTTATTGATATTTCAATACCTTTTGTAGTATCAAGCCGCTGTTTGTTCTTTATATTTTCACTATTTTAAGAATCTGGAAACGGTCTTTCATGCAGGAAATACTGACCGCAGTGACATATCTTGTTTCATGGCTCATCTGTGAACGGGTGATAGGCATCGAGAATGGATTGATCAACCTGATCATATCGCTTGGGGCTGCAGTGGGAGTTTACCTATTGATGGCCGTCAAAGAAGATGTGATGAGAACAAAGAGGAAAAAAAATAAATGACCATGCAGCCATTAATGAAAAGAATATTGATGATGATCAAGAAGACATCCGTATGGCTTACTACGCTTACTGTCAGCATCCTGGTACTGCTGCTGGCCCTGACGATCAATAATGCCCGGGAGGGGGGGGTTGTGGACCAGTTCAGCCGGCAGCAGCTCGCCATAGCCAAAGGGATGGCGTCGGGTGTCGATGATGCAATCATCAGTGTGGAGAAAAGCATGGTCGTCCTGTCGCGGCTTCCCAACATCAGTCAGGGCCACCCCGAAATTACTATGAAAAACATGAAAGTCATCTATGATGACCTGGAGGGCAGGGTCCGTGTCATCATCCGGTTGGATGAGAAAGGCAATGTGTTGATGATATATCCCAAATCAGATAAAGAATTTGTTTCGGACCTGTCCTTAAAAGATCAACCGTCATTCCGGGAGATTGCAAACAGGCAAAAGGCTTATGTGGGAGATATGCCCTTGCCGGTTACCAGCCCGGATCATACACGGCGGCCCACAATTGTAATAGGAGTTCCCCAATTCAATGAGCAGAATCATTTCTGCGGTGCCATCCTGGCCTTATTCTCCATGACGGCAGAACTGGATCGCCTTGTTAAACCTGTAGAAGGGAGCCTACCCAGCTTTTACTGGATTCTTGATGACACCGGAACTTTCATTGTACACCCTGATCCCACCTGGATTGGACGTAATATAACCTCCTTATATGGTAAAGCCGATCCAGCCATAAAAAAAATGGGGCAGATTCTTCGCAGCGGGAAGGAGGGCACCGGCGAAATTCGTCTCCGTATGCGTACGGGTTCAATGAAAAAGCATATTGTGGTCTTCGCTCCATTTCCCATAGGAGCAAAGAAATGGTTTGCAGCAGTTGTAACTCCCTATGACGTTGTTGTGTCTTTAATTCGCAGAACCTTCATCAATATTGTGTTGGGTGCGGCGTCGCTGATCATTGTGGTGTTCATCACGAGCATGAGCATCGCGCAGGCCAGCCGCAGGAGGCTGAAACTGACTGAAGAAATCAAGCGGCTCAAAGAGCGGGAGTCATGGCAGGAAAAGCTTATTCGGGAGAAGGTGACTATCGATGGTATTGTGGACGGTTCTCCAATACCAATGTTTGTCATTGATCTTGATCATAAAGTCACGGTCTGGAATAAGGCCTGTGCAGACCTTACAGGCTACGACACTAAGGAAATGATCGGTACGGATCATCATTATTTGCCCTTTTATGGCAGGAAGAGACCGGTGATTGCCGATCTGATCGTCGATCATGACTTTGAGAGTCTTGAAAAGTATTATGGTGGTAAAAAAGTTCGCAAGTCGACCCGTGTCGAAGGGGCTTATGAAGCCCGGGATTTTTACGAGAACCTGGGGGGACGAACCAGGCACCTCTATTTTCTCGCCGCCCCCATTTTTGATGAGAAAGGTGCAATTATCGCTGCGGTAGAGACTCTTCAGGACGTTTCACGGGAAGAACAAATGTCACAGAATCTTCGCGAGTATGCCGAGACGTTGCAGAATGAGCTGGATGAGAATATCAGGCTTCGCAAAGAAATTGAGCAGGTGCACAGCTATATCCAGTCCGTTGTGGAAAGTTTGCCTGATAAGATTTACGAGGTGGAGGCCGATGGCACGATCCGGCTGGTCAACCCCGGCATGCACGGGGAAGAAGACACGTCGGAGATAGATGAAAAGCAGATATTCGAAGTCGTATCACCCATACCGGGCGATGTTGCATACGCACGTTGGAAGGATGACGAAATCGAAATGAAGACGACCGATGGGCAAAAGAGAAATTTCCTGATTACAACCCGCCCCATCAAGGGAACGGATCGGTATATCATTGTCCAGCGGGATATCACGGATTTTAAGAATCTTGAGGAGAAATTTTACGACAGCCAGAAACTAGCCGCAGTAGGGCAGCTTTCCGCAGGTATTGCCCATGAAATCAGGAATCCACTTTCGTCCATTAAGATGAGCCTTCAGATCCTTGAGAAGCGGATGCAGCCGGAAGGCAATGACCTCCAGCGCTTCAAGATTGCTCAGAGAGAAGTTGAGCACCTCGAAAATCTTGTAAATGATGTGCTCATTTATGCCCGTCCAATAGATCCAAAGAAGGAACCTTTTGATATCACGAAAGTATTTGAGATTGCATTGGCCATGACAGAACAGCAAATTTTGGAAAAGAAGATTCAGGTGGAAAGCCGTTTTCCTTCAAATCTGCCTTTGGTTGCAGCGGATGCCGCCATGCTGGAGCAGGCGTTTCAAAACATATACAGAAATGCCGTGGAATCCATGGAAATGAATGGCAAATTGATCATTCAGGCGGATGCAGTCAATAATGGCAAAGCCATCAGGATTGAGATAATAGATAACGGAAGTGGAATCAATTCGGAAGACATGCCGCATCTGTTCAACCCCTTCTTCACAAAAAAGAAATACGGTACCGGACTGGGGTTGACCCAGGTTAAGAAGATTGTTGATATGCATCATGGTACAGTAGAGATTTCGAGCAAAAAAGGTGAAGGAACGCATGTTATAATCACGCTTCCGATAGACAGAGGTCATAAAACATAGGCACTATGGCAAGAATTCTGGTCATTGATGACGACAGCTCAATTTGCGAGACCCTTGACCTGTATCTCACGGAGGAGGGGCATGAGGTATACACAGCCCTGACCGGGACGGACGGGTTGAACAAGTTTGTCGCCACCTCACCGGATGTCGTCATCCTTGATATCCGCCTTCCTGACATTGACGGATTTACTGTACTTGAGGACCTGCGGGAAGATAATGAGAATGTAAAGGTCATCATGGTCACTGCGTTTCATGACATGGATACGACCATCCAG
>JBEKJA010000175.1:0-6204 GCA_050011475.1 Syntrophales bacterium | reverse complement strand
TACATACACTCCTTCTTTCATAGATCCCGTGACGGTAACCGATGCACTCGTCTCAGGTGTAGACTTCACGGGACAGTGAGGCTTTCCTGATGTTCTTCTACGCCGGTTAATGGGATTTGCCCTCCTGGTATGAATACCAAATCAACTCTTCATGCGTGTAAGAATCAGCTCCAGTTTTTTTATCTCATGTATGCTATACTTGTACGAATGAAGCGTTAGCAACATGAACAAATTAAAGTTATAGATCAATCCGAACATGAATTGTGTTGCGCTTGGAAAATGTAAATATCTTATTCATCGTTTATCCCTAATTTTCATCAACATTAGCAACTCAATCAAGCTCTTAAATACAGGGAGAGAAGAGGGAGGAATAGAATTTTAGTACAGACTTGGACCACTCAATTGCATAGCTGATATCGTAGTGGACACATTTGCAGAGCAGCCTAATCATCGCGTAGGGTATCTTAGTATTTCCGTTCGTAATCTTCACACTTCAACATGCATCATGGTTGACGCTTTGGAGAAAGCGTTCAATTGACTCTGTTGAGGGTATGTTTTTACTAAGCTGAGTGTTAGTTCCTGAAAGCGTTAGGCCGAATAAATTCACTGCTGTAGTAGATTTCAACTGCGAATCGTGATAATCAAAATGTAAAAAAGGCATGTGAATAAGTTCCATTCCGTCTCTGACAATCGTTACAATAACCTATTATGTGGATATGAAACCAAAATTCCCAGTGTTATTTGGAAACGAGATAAATGAACATTCGTCAAGACCCATGCCTAATGTATCTGACATAGTTAATGTGGACATCCTTTCGAGAAGGGTGTCGATAAATGAAATTTTGTGAGGATGAGGGAAAATGAAGCGCATTCTTTGGGCATGGTTAATCACGGTTCCAATGCTTGTTACTACTCTTTCTAATTGTGGTGGAGGCGGCGGTGGAAGTAGTAATTCAGGGAAAAGCAGCACCGCTTCAGGTCAGGTTACACTGAATGGTTCCGGGCTGGCCGGCGTGATGGTGACCATGATCGGTACAGGTTCATCGTCCACAACAACGGATGCGAGCGGGAATTATTCATTCACCGGTGTCGTGAGCGGTTCCTACACAATCATCCCGTTCATGGTTGCCTATACCTTCAACCCAGCCTATTTATCTGTAACAGTAAACGGTGCGAACGTCACAGTACAGAACTTCACCGCTGGTGGGGGGATAAATAACGTAATGTCGATCACGGTGAATGGGGCACTTTGTTCGAGCCCGAATATCTATGGGATCAATAACCCTTGCGTAAGTGTTACAGTATGTATCCCTGGCACCCCGACGTGTCAGACGATCGACAACATTTTACTGGATACTGGAAGTTCTGGGTTACGGATATTTAAAAAAGCACTGAATGCGAATATACAGAATAATATTGGGGGCGGTTCTCTTGCAGAGTGTGTGCAGTACGGCGACGGCTCGGCCGAATGGGGCCCTGTTCAGACTGTTAGTGTTGGTCTTGGGGGTGAACCCCTAATAACGATTCCGATAATGGTTATAGATCCTACGTTTGACTCAACTTACACCGGCATCCCCACTGTATGCACTTCCGCAAATCCATTGCTAGATGCATCTCCATCTGAAGTCGGATACAATGGACTTCTTGGAGTCGGTTTATATGCACAGGATTGTGGTTCTGCCTGTCAGAACAACGCAAACATTGGGCAGTACTATTCATGTAGTGGAAACACTTGCATTGGTACGACAGTTTTAAATGATAATCAGGTTCAAAATCCTGTGGCGTCTCTCCAAGAAGACAACAATGGCTTTATCGTGAAACTGCCGATTGTACCTGCTGATGGATTGCCATCGGTCACCGGCTATCTTGTATTGGGGATCGGTACCCAATCGAACAACATCCCACCTTCCACGGTTACGGTTTATCCAGTCGATGATAATCCAGCCGATGCTGCTTATGGCGATTTTTATACATCGTTAAGCAATACTCCTTCCCCCAATAGCTTCCCCTATAGCTTTATTGATAGCGGTTCGAATGGATTATTTTTCCCCTCTTCTACTCTGCCGTTCTGCAGCTCTGATCAAAATTGGTTCTGCCCCACATCGACAGCAAGCTTTTCTGCCACTATTGAGGGGTACAACAGAACACCGATCAGTCAGCCGGTACCGTTTCAGATAGAAAATTTTACCACCTTTATCAATACCAATTTATCCAATTGGGTGTTTAACGATGTCGGAGGGCCAAATGCAATAGATTCAGGTGAATTTACCTGGGGTCTCCCATTTTATTTAGGACGTGACGTCTATCACGGAATAGAAAAAACATCGTCCACGCAGCTTGGCACAGGTCCTTATTGGGCATATTGAAGAAATCTGTGAAAAGAGATCAAGAGAAACACCCGCCGAAAATTCAATTCAGAAAGGATGATTCGGCCATGAAAAGAAGATTGTATCCGTTCCTTTTTGGTCTTGGACTTTTAACGGTCATGTTCATGATACCTCAACAAACTCAGGCCGCTCTTGGTGAGAATATCGATTCTATTGAGTCTAACAGGAAGGTACTATCGGCGGTTCAGGGAAACTCATCAGTCTTCAGTAATTATACGGTTCATGAAATTTCATCTAATTCGACTACTATTCGGGAATATGTTTCACAAACTGGAATAGTATTCGGGGTTGCCTGGAACGGATTGATCCATCCGGATCTAACACCGCTTTTGGGTTCCTATACTGGCGAATACCGGGAAATGCTGTTACAGACACCACGGGTATATGGCCGTAAGTATCTCAGAGTGAAGGCACAGAATGTCATCGTTGAGAAATGGGGACACATGCGAAATCTGAGGGCCCGGGCATACATTCCGAGCCTGATTCCGGCCAGGGTAAATATTGATGACATCAAGTAAAACACTGCTTCTGATCCTGATCCTTTCGTTGATGACCGGTTGTGGATGAAAAATGAGTATTGAAAACCTAAGTCGGATGTATGAAACTCAATGGCCGAATTGTTATGAAGATATCGATAAAGATCTTCCGAACCAATGGCTGTACTGGCTATCGCTTTACCTTCATTTAATTTTTTTGTAGCGGTTCGTGATGACCCTATATTGTATGAGGTCCATGATGCCATCTGTTATATATTGGGTGTGGAGGCCAAGATCATTTTTCTCCGATAGTGCTTTCAGAATTGAACCTGTTACATCTCCGAGACCCAACTGGAAAGTCGAGCCGTCCTCAATCAGATTGGCTACCAGGCGGGCTATCGATTCACTTGATTCAGGCCCAGGAAAATCAAGAACCGTTTTGAAACAAAGATCATTTCTTTCTTTTCTGCAACTGGTCCTGCTGTTTGCAGTCATTCTGTCTGCTTTTACTCCACCTGCATTTACTGCCGAAACTGCCTCAATCCCGGTATCCGTAAAGTGTCTGCCGATCTTCCCCTACCGGGATTGCTGGTATGGTGGGGATGGTGCCTATTCAATCGCACTGGATAAGCACCGCACCCTTTGGATGTTCGGTGATACCTTTGCTTCCTGTGAAGCAACCAGGCAGGATAGGGTGGACATGGATGTTGTATTGGGAACGACCGTGGCGATCTCAACCTGTTCAATGGATGGAAAATTCAACATTCACTACTACCTGAAAAGGAAAGACGGGAAATTCATTACCTCTTTTGGCGAAGGAGAATGGATGTGGCCACAGGATCCCTTCATCGTAGAAACTGTAATATCGCAACACAGCTATACTAAGAAAATTCTATACATCCCGCTGTTGGTTGTCGAACCTAGACCTGACGCGAAAGGGCCTCTCAGGTTTGGCATCATCGGACACCGTTTTGCCAGAATCGACGATTTCTCGGGGAGCGACCCGAACCAATGGAATGTAACATACATCGATTTGACGCCTGCTATTCCAAAGGAGATCCAGGCTTTTGCAACGACCTCCGTCATCTATAAACAGTATGTCTATTTTTATCCTGTACTGGGCATCTTCGGGAACATGCTCGCAAGGATCCCTGTAGAAAAGATCGACCATCCTGTCGGCGCAATCGAATATCTTGCAAAAGACGGATCATGGAAGGTTGGTCTGGTTCCATCGGATGCACAGATTGTCCTCGATGCAGGAGTTTCCGAGTTAAGCGTGCGTTACCATGCTGATAGGAAGAAATGGGTCGCTGTTTACATGTCCATCGAAAATAGAGGGGATCGCCTGCTGTGCAGTGAAGCGGAACGGCTGGAAGGCCCATGGACACCGCCTGTTCCATTGATTGCGAATATTCCCGAGGTGGATCCGAAAAGCACCAAGTGTGATCGGAACAACATCTGTTACGCTGGCAAGGAACATATGCAATTTTCTTCAGGAAAGTCACTCGTCACCACGTATGTCTGCAATTCCCTAGAAGACTTTCAGAACCGCCATGGCTTCATCCGGAAGAATCTTTTCCTCTACCGCCCGGTGGTGAATGCATTGCCCTATCCTGCGGAACGGCCTTGATTTTCTCCTGCGAATGAGAGTATGAGAAGCCTGAAGGCAAGTCCGCCCATCTATCATAAAGAATAAGAGCTCCCATGAAAATCATCCTGGCCGGCTATAATGTCGATAATGAAACCATCCAGGAACTCGGAGTATCTTCGCCAAATCCCGAAAACCTGACACCCGAGACCATTGCCGCCGCCTATGCCCGGATCAGCCGGAGCCCCAAACCGGTCGATGCATTGAGGGCCGCATCCCGGCAGGAAGTGGATAAGGCGAGACGTTCCAACCGGACGATCGTCTTCGAGATGGGCCACAGCTCCATCGCCGAGCATGCGGTTTTCAACATTGATATTCTTGGCGTTTCACGGTTGCTCGTCGAGGAGATCGAGCATTTTCGCCTTGCATCCTATACCGAGAAGTCCCAGCGTTACGTATTGCTGACCGATGACTTCGTCATTCCCGAGGAGATCAGGGAAACTAACCTGGAAGGAAGCTTCATCGAAATAATTCGGCTTCAAAACCACCTTTATCACAACCTGTATGAAAAGCTCCTTCCCCATGTCATGCAGGCCAATCATGAGTTGGCCGAAATCCCTGCAAATCGTTCCATGCTTGAGGGATGGGCAAAGGAAGACGCCCGTTATGTACTTGCCCTCGCAACCGAGACCCAGCTCGGCATGACTATCAATGCCCGGAACCTTGAGCTGATGATCCGGCGCCTTGCCTCCCATCCGCTTGCTGAAGCCCGCCGGTTCAGCCGTTGCCTTTACGAAACCATCAAGGAGGCGGCACCTTCCTTGATCCGTTATACGGAAGCGACGGAGTATGACCAGCTCACTCCGAATGAACTCCAAACGGAAGCGCAAGCTCTCATTGCTCGATATCCGAAAATCATGGATATGGATGTCGACACTGAATCCCAATTTCTCCCATCGGGCTGGTGTATCCGGCGCTCTTCAACTAAAGACATGGACTCCGATGCCGACTCCTGCGTTAAGCTCATTTCGGCAACTCCCCGCGCCGATGAATTTGTAGTTGCCTGCCTTATTCATACTTCATCATCCTTACCGATCCATCGGTGCCATACCATGGCAGCACATATGAACGACTCGGAAAAAGCGTCTCTTATTCGAACAGCCCTTGGACATATGAAATCCCATGATACGGCACCAAGAGAATTTGAACACGTGGAGTTGTGCTTCGAAATTATGCTCAGCGCCAGTGCCTTCGCCCAGATGAAGCGGCACCGTATGGCCACGCTCAGCGGTCAAGGTTATGATCCATCCCTTGGATTCACCATCCCTCCATCTGTTACAGCAGTTGGTATGGATAAGACGTTCCGGGACCTTGTCACTAAAACAGAGGAGACCTCTGAGCAGATCCGTAAAGCGATACCGATCGCCGCTCCCTACATCCTCATAAATGCCCACCGCAGGCGTGTGCTCATGAAGGTCAATGCCCGGGAGTTGTATCATATTGCACGGCTTCGCTGTGACCGCCGCGCCCAGTGGGACATCCGTAAAATTGCCGATGAAATGCTTGGTCTTGGCAGGCGGATCATGCCGCTCACCCTGATGCTCGCTACGGGGAAGGATGGGTTCGCCGACCTGCAGGCCCGGATTATGAAATGATCCAATTCAACTTAAAGGAGTCTGAAAATGTTCGATTACCTGCTTACCAAAGAACA
Source organism: Syntrophales bacterium (assembly GCA_050011475.1). Taxonomy (GTDB): domain Bacteria; phylum Desulfobacterota; class Syntrophia; order Syntrophales; family JBEKJA01; genus JBEKJA01. Next base: position 42 of record JBEKJA010000175.1, on the reverse strand, counting down.
ATTGGCCCTCCGGGAGGAGGTCCGGGAATTTGTTAAATGGGT
>JBEKJA010000174.1:0-6211 GCA_050011475.1 Syntrophales bacterium | reverse complement strand
TATTGAAGAAAAGATATGCGAAAGGAGAGATCACTAAGGAGGAATTTGATCAAATGAAAAAGGATATCTCAAGTTCATAATGATATGGCGTGACCTAATGCTCGGATTAGTGGCGACTAAGTTCTATGCCATAGATAAAGATATACACTCCTTATCAAGACGTTTCTGAGGTTGATCAAAATTGAATATCGAAAGAGATAAACTATGAATCGTTTGGTTATCATCGGTGGTAGTGATGCGGGTATAAGCGCTGCTCTGAGAGCAAGAGAGATTGATACAAAGATTGATATTACGGTTATCGTTGCAGATCAGTATCCGAATTTCAGCATTTGCGGACTTCCGTTTTACATAAGTGGCGAGGTGCAGGATTGGCATACGTTGGCCCACCGAACCCTTGAAGAACTGAGAAAAGAGGGTATCAATATATTACTGGAACATTATGCAGAATCTCTTGATTCCCAAAATAAGATCGTGACAGTTCGGGATTCCACAGGGAAAAAACTTTCCATCGAATATGACAAACTTATCCTTGCAACCGGAGCGATATCCTCCCGACCAAAGATCAAAGGTATTGACCTTTCAGGTGTGTTCCTGCTGAGGTGGATGAATGATGGCTTCACTATCCGACGCTATCTTGACGAGAAGAAGCCTGCCTCCGCTATAGTTATCGGCGGAGGGTATATTGGAATGGAAATGGCAGATGCCTTTTCATTTCGGGGCATGAACGTATCAGTAATTGAATATGCTGACACTGTTTTGACCACTCTTGATCCAGAACTTGGACGGCGGGTAGAAGAAACTCTGAAACATCATGGTGTCAATGTTATAACCAAAACTCCCGTGAACGCCATTGAACAGGATGGTTCACGCTTGCGGGTACTGGGAGAAAGCGGGTTTCATGCAGATGCGGAAATGGTCCTGGTGGCTGCGGGTGCCCGCCCCAATGTCGGTCTGGCGGCGTCAGCCGGTGTAAACATCGGTAACTTTGGTGCAATTTGCATCAATAGTAAGATGGAAACCAATGAAGCCGATATTTATGCCGCTGGCGATTGTGTAGAAACCTGGCATCAGATGCTCGGGAAATATGTTTATATGCCACTTGGGTCTACGGCCCATAAACAAGGTCGGGTAGCAGGAGAAAATGCTGCTGGTGGTAACCGTGAATATCAAGGATCACTCGGCACCCAAGTCGTAAAAATATTCGATTTGGTAGCAGCGAGGACAGGTCTGCGTGATTCAGAAGCAAAAGCCGCTGGGTTTGATCCGCTTACGCTTGGATTTGAGGGGTGGGATCATAGAGCATACTATCCTGGGGCTCGAAAGTTAGACATTCGGATTACGGGTGACCGATTGACCCAGCGATTGCTGGGTATTCAGATCGTTGGTGAATACAGATCTGAAATATCCAAGCGAGTGGACATAATTTCAACCGCCATTTTCAATGGAATGAAAATGAACGAAATAAGTGATCTTGATCTATCCTATACACCGCCGCTCAGCAGTCCTTGGGATCCAATACAGGCAGCAACCACGACATGGATAAAAAGATATTCGGAAGATCTGAAAAGGAATCAAAAGTGAATAGGAGGCAATAAAATGCGGTGGAATAAAATAGGAGAGAAAGCAACAAGGGTGTCTGCATTTGCCGGAATAGTAGTGTTCTTTATCGTTGCTTTTGAAATTATGATTATGATAAGCCCCTTCGCATTCTTCTTTTATTCTGTCTTCAATCCCATATTTAACTGGTTAGATCAGTTTTCATCAACAAGATGGCTAACCTCGTTCTTCCTCCCTCATATGATATTACCGCCTACCATATTCCTGAAGTTTGTGCGTATCATCGGTTCTTCATTTTTTATCATCGGTGCTATCGTGTTCGCTGTCTGTGCCCTGCAGGTTTACCTGGGTAAGTTGTTCAAGTGGGGCATAGCAGATAAGGGATTGTATAAATATATTAGGCATCCTCAATACCTTGCACTTGGCATTTTGGGTATCGGCATGAGTATCATATGGCCCCGTTTTATAGTCCTTGCAACACTATCAATCATGTTCATTCTCTACTATATTTTGGCAAAAGATGAAGAAAAAAGGATGTCAACAAAATATGGGGCATCCTATAGGGAGTATGTTAAGAAGACAGGTATGTTTATCCCTCGATCCATGGAGAGATTTTTTTCATTCGTTAACTATATCATGCCTAACACTTCTCAACGGTATGTGACAGTTCCACTCCTAATCATCATTTTTGTCATAGGATCTGGTTTCATCCTGAGGGAAATAACTCTGTATTCGCTTCACCTGGAAACAAGAAACAACCTGACCATTATATCGGTTCTGCCTGAAGATAATCAGTTTGAGGCCAATGTGATAGACGGTGTTATAAAAGGACAGCGTGATGGGAAGATTTTATTATATGGTGAAAGGGATTATCTTGGATACTTGATGCCCGCAGATTACATCATGCAGGGCATGATCGCAAATACAGGTATCGAATTTCATTTATTCAAACAACAAAACACGATTGCCATGATATCGGAATGGGTTTTACACCCATTTCAACATTTGAGGAGTTCACCAGCCTTCCATATGGCTAAAATGCACCATGTTGATCCTGTTTTTGCAAGAAGGCACCATTGTCCTATCGGAATAGATAACCCGTCTTTGGACTGCAATACTTGTCCCTATCGGCGTCTCATAATTGATGAAGTGGCTCATAGTAATCTAATACTGTGAGGGGGGATAAAAATGGGCATTAGTGGAAGAGAAAATTTTAACTTCCTGAAGTCTTATTTTTTATTTGCTCATTAAACAGGATATAAAGGAGGATATATGGAGGGGAAAAAAGTTAGCGAAAGTGCCGTTATCATGGCTGTTCAGATGAACCCCCAAGATGCCAATCCTGCAGGGAATGTTCATGGTGAGGTAATCATGAATCTGATCGACACTGCAGCTGGAGTGGTTGCAATCCGGTATGCAAGATCCAATGCAGTGACTGCTTCCGTCGACCGATTGGATTTTTATCATCCAGTGTTTGTGGGAAACTTTGTGACCTTGTGGGCAAGTGTGAACTATGTGGGGAAAAAGTCAATGGAGATAGGGGTCCGCGTGGTGTCCGAAAACATCATAACCGGCGATAAGTGCCATACTTCGTCTGCATATCTGACATATGTGGCCCTAGATGGTCATGGTCAACCCATTCCCTTACCTCCACTAACCCTAGAAACAGATGATGAGAAGCGGAGAAAACAAGACGCAAAAGACAGGCGGACCAGACGGCTTGCAGAGAAAACAAAGGAAAAGGTATGTTTATGATATCAGCAGTAATACATAGCGGATGTATTGCTTGAATTGTGCCCTTATATTTTTTATAAAAAGTGGCGCTCGACCACTTTAGACACAAACAGGTTGTCATTTCATTAGCAGTGCCCTATCATGTCTATATCTTTTTGCATGCAGAACAAAACAGGGAGGGAAAGGTATGACTAAAAAGATTGCTGTTTTTGTGGGAAGCCTTCGCAAGGAATCTTTCAATCGGAAGATGGCAAAAGTGCTCATAACGCTTGCACCTGAATCACTGATGCTTGAAATCATCGAGATCGGCGGACTTCCACTCTATGACCAAGACTTTGATGATGAGGGAAGCCCACCTTCAGCTTGGACTGCTTTCAGGGAGCGGGTGAAGTCGTTTGATGGTGTCCTGTTCGTAACACCAGAATACAACCGATCCGTTTCCGGTGTACTGAAGAACGCTCTCGATGTGGGATCGCGACCGTATGGTCAGAGTGTCTGGGGAGGCAAACCTGGTGCGGTTGTAAGTGTTTCACCTGGTGCAATGGGTGGCTTTGGCGCAAATCATCATCTCAGGCAATCGCTCGTATTCCTGGATGTTCCCACGATGCAGCAGCCTGAGGCATACATTGGGGGTGCTGCACAATTGTTCGATGCTAATGGCGATATTACAAATGAGACAACGCGAGAGTTCCTCAGAAGATTCATGGACGCGTTTGCATGAAAGCCATTCAAAAGACGTCAAGGTCAATTGGCCCGACGGGCATTACACGACGGGCATCGAAAGGCACATTGAAGACCTCAAGGCGTTGTTTGTATATGCACCCGATACAAGTATCAAGGTTCACCCTGTAAAATTCGGATCAGACGACTTCACGGGTGTAATAGGAGTAATGACTGGGACTTTTACGAAGCCCATGCCGATCGGGGACGGGAAATTCATTCAACCCACAGGCAAGGCGTTCTCTCTACCTATGTGCACAGTGGGACATTGGAAAGATGGTGTTATGACTGAAGAGTGGTTATTCTTGGATGGTGCAACATACATGAAGCAAATGGGGATAGGTAATTAAAAAAAGGCAAATTATGACTAAAATTTGCAAAAGGAGAAAAGATCATGACTGAACCCAAGATTGCCGCAAAGCAACCTGCAAACGTGAAACTGGAAGCCGGTAAGACATATGCATGGTGCACATGTGGCGGCTCCAATAAGCAGCCCTTCTGTGACGGAGCCCACAAGAACAGTCCCTTCACGCCCTTGGTGTTTAAGGCGGAGAAGACGGAGGAAGTGTATCTTTGCCAATGTAAGCGCAGCAAAAACAAACCGTTCTGCGATGGGACACACAGGACACTTTGATGGGAGGCCAAGCATTCTTGAGACTCATTGAAGAAGGGAATTAGCATGACCTTGAAGAGGTGCACCAGCGTGACAAAATATTGTGCTACGTTTGTACACCTTATTGTATGCACTTTTTCAATTCGTAATATTCAGCATCACATTCAGGTAAAATCAAATAGTAGCAGGAGAATCACATGAAGAAATTAATTCTGCAAGGACATTCAACATACGACGGAGCTGGAGTTAAGTTGAAACGAATATTCGCACATGACCACACAAAACTTACCGATCCGTTCCTGCTCCTCGATCATTTCGGTTCAGACAATCCCGACGATTATATAAAAGGTTTTCCCTGGCATCCTCATCGCGGAATTGAAACAGTGACCTATATGCTCGGAGGAATGGTTGAGCACGGTGATAATATCGGTAACTCAGGCACGATCGGGCCGGGGGATATTCAATGGATGACCGCGGGCGGCGGTGTAATTCACCAAGAGATGCCTAAACCTTCAAAAGGAATGATGCACGGGCTGCAGTTGTGGATAAATTTGCCTGCGAAAGATAAAATGATGGGGCCGCGCTACCGGGGCATACTCGATAATGAGGTGCCGGTCATCAAGATACCGGGCGGAGAAGTGCGGGTCATAGCCGGCACTTACAAAAATGTAACTGGGCCCGTACAGGAACTGGTGGTAGATATTGAGTATCTGGATGTCCGGTTAAAGAAGGGGATGGTCCTATCCCACGCAGCTAAAAAAGGATACACCAGTTTTTGTTATCTTATTGAAGGAACAGGCGAGTTTGATGACACGAAACTGGAACAGGCACAGCTGATTCTGTTCACGGAAGCCGGTAGCATTACCATAAAGGCGATTGACGATATCCATTACATATTTGTTACTGGCAAGCAGCTCAACGAACCGATTGCCTGGGGTGGCCCAATCGTTATGAATACCCAAAAAGAGCTTGAAATTGCTTTCAGAGAACTCGACGAAGGTACGTTTATCAAGAAAAAATAGAAAACAACCGAGCGTTACACCTTCCAAATGGTAATTCACAACGTCAAGACTTTTCAAAGTCGCTTCTTTGTGGGAGGCATCAGCAATTTTGCCAATAAGGCATTTTTAAAATTTAGGACTGTGTTAAAGCGAACGAGTTCTTCCTGTAATCGAGCGGCCCACCATTTCCACCACAATACATGATTTCAAGTGGTAATCGTTAGATTGTGTTACTGAAGATTTCGTTTATTTGTAGAAGAAGTCGCTTAAGTGACTTCGGTAAGGGCATGTTTTTGTAAAGCTAAGTGTTACTTCCTGAAAGAGTTCAACCGATTATTTCCCTCAATATGCACGCTTTCTATTGATAATCAAATGGACGCCCCGGAGTTTCCATGATATCCAGTAGGTCATGAAATAAATTCAGGACGACAAATCGGTTTTTGCGTCATGCTGAACTTGTTTCGGCATCTGACAATGGTTCGTTTGTTTATCGGTATGCCCCGGTTCTACAACTCGTATTCCATCCGGTTGATGATCTCATTTTGCGCCGTATCGCTCAGGTCCGTAAACAATACCGAATAGCCGC
>JBEKJA010000173.1:0-6225 GCA_050011475.1 Syntrophales bacterium | reverse complement strand
GGATGCTTATAATTATTATATTATGAAACTTTTTATTCGTAAAAGCGTTTTTTGCAGTCCGCCGTTATTTTATTGGATTTTTTAAAATAATTTGATAACAACCCCTGCCACTACCGCCGTATTCATCAAAATCTGCGAAATATCACGTACAGTTCGCAGCCAGGCTATTTGATCGAATTGTTCCGGAACGATTATCACATCGCCAGGCTCGATGGCCTTGGTTTCCTGCCCGAAGCCGGCCATCTCCCAGCGCGATCCTGAATCGCTCCAATTCAGGAACCCCCGATCCAATCTTCGGGCGCTGCCATCTACCTTAAGCACGAAAGTTTTGGATGCGTCAGCGTAACTGGTATAGCCGCCCGCCATATCAATGTAATCTTTGTATGTATAATTATTCAGATACACATAACTGCCTGGGGACATCACTGAACCTAAAACATTGATTACCTTATTGATTTGCGGAATATCAAGGGTGTCTCCTTCCTCCAGTTCAATGTCATATTCACTGCCTTTCAGTAATCTTATATTGGCCAAGCGGATCATCATTCTACCCGTCGCTTTGAGCTGTTTCAAAGATTCGATGAAAGCCCTTTTTTGGATTGCTTGCAGTTCATTAGCCTTGATTTCTTCAGCCGATAATGCTGTAGATACCACCGTGGAAGATTGGACCATCAAATCCCTTTCCAGCCTCTTGGCCATATCCTCAAGCCCTTGTTGCTGCAATTGTTTAACACTCTGACGGGTAAAAACCGCGCCTCGGAGATAGGCTTCGGGTGTAAAGCCACCCACCCTTTCAAGAAGTGTGGATAATTTTTCTCCCTTATGTATAACATAACGGCCCGGGAATCTCACTTCGCCGATGACGCTCACGATCTTCTGTACGCCCCAGTTTGGAATTCTTTTAACAAAAAGCCTGTCATTCGGTTTCAGCGTCACGTTATTGGTAGGATCACCCTCTAAGGCTTTTCTCAAATTGATGATCTTCCGCTCCGTCTTCAAGCTTTCTCTGCCTTCCACGATTATAGAGGAAATTTCCGCCTCTTCGACGTAAGCGGACTCCATGATATTGCCGCTTTTGAATATCAAATCCCGTACCGTCATTTGATCGGTATACTGATACGAACCAGGTCTGGTCACTTCGCCATCAATGGCAACGCTCTTTTTATAAACCTGCTCCCATACTGAATGGATCACGATTCTGTCTTCATTCTGAAGTGGCAGATTATCCTGGGGATCACTAGCCATTGCCCCGTTGATATTAAAATAAAGCGTCTGATATATCCTGCCGAGAGTAACGCGGATAATTTCCCCTCTGTCCAAATACGCGGTTTCTGTCAGACCGCCTGCATTCAGGATGATGTCCTTCACGCGGGTGTTATCGGAAAGAGGCAATTTGCAGCTATTCTTCAAACGGTTTTCCAACTGTCGCATCTGTTCGGCGAAATCCTGCCTGCCAATTTTAGACAGTTTATCCTGAAGTATTCGAATATTGGCGGAATCAACACGATGATAATTTTTCAATTCATCCCCGATATTTCTCACCATGCCGGCCAGATCATACTCCTTCGCCCTGATCATTTCGTCTTCTATAGTCTTCATATCCTGGGCAAATTTAGCGTACGCATCCTTTTCAAGATCTTTTTGCACTCCCTGAATCGGCATCGTGGATTCGTCCTTTTTTAAATCCTTTTGTATGTCCTGGGTAATATTGCACTCTCCACGGATCTCACCCTCAATCGTCACATACGGCCTGTCCTGGAAAAACCATTTGCTGAAAATATAAATCTGATCGCGGGCCTGCAATGCCAGGTTACTCGCAGGATCGTTCTCCAGAAGCAATTTCGTAAGATTGAACGGGACTAGGACCGTTTCCAGGGCCGGAGGAGTTTTACGCTTGATCAGGGCATAGCCAAAATAGGTCTCTGGCAATAGATCATCCGTACCCTTAATCACATCCCGGATCTTCATGCCTGGCTTAAATTCATACGTGCCCGGTTTTTTAATATTGCCAAAGGCCGTGATCATGACGTTTGCAAGATTATCAACAATAGAAAAAACTTTAACCAGGTCAACATCCTGCAATTGAAATTGCCTGGCTTTGTCAAGATTCTTGTCATTGATGTCCACAACAATTTGCCGCTGTGCCTTGACGATCCTTTCCACCTGGATCTGCTGGGTATATGCGCTCGGGATGATCCCACCGGCCATATCGAAGAGATTCTGGAGATCGAAGTGATCCTTAAGTTCATAAATAGCGGGCCGCTTAACAGCCCCTGCAATCCCGACCACCGGGCCGGAAACTGGCACGAATACGATATCTCCAGCCTGAAGTGTCAGGTCCTTTGATTTGTCCCCTTTCAGAAGGAGATCGTAAAGATCAAAAGTTGTGATCAGCTTGTCTTTGCGCCTCAACTGCACCTTCCGCATGGACCCGATTCCCGATGGTCCGCCGGCCGCCAGCAATGCATCGGTGATCGTGGCAAATGAGCCGATGGTGTACGAACCGGGCATACGCACATCTCCCAATACATAGATGGAAATGGTTTTTAGGGAACCCATGGATATGTCTATATTGGTGCCCACTATCTGTTCGGATTGCTTGATGAGATACTTGGACATCTGCTCGAAAGTCATCCCTGCCACATACAGGGGACCTATCTGGGGAACGGCGATTTTCCCATCGCGATCAACCGTCAGGTCATATTGAGCATTCACCCGCCCCCAAAGCATAAGCTTGATCTGATCACCGGGACCGATGACGTACTTCAAGGGGACTGGAATATTTTTCGTATCCGTGACGACCCGGATTGCAGCTTCCTGGAAAAACTCATATCCAAAAGACTTCAGATCACGGGAAATATCCTGGTATTTTGCAACATTCCAGGCACGTTCAAAGGGGGACGGCACCTTTGCCCGTTCACCGATTATCTTCTTTTGGGCCACAGGGGAAATAGGCTCGATTTTAACAGCTTCTGGTTTCATGGGTTGAGCCATTTCCAAAGCCTTCGTTGTAACTCCTTCCTGCTTTTCCAAAAGCTCCTTGCCTCTCGCGATGTCCTCCGGCTTCAAGCCTGCAAACTCAGGCCGCATGCGCAATGCAACAAGGGCCTCCGGCGTCAGGACACCTCCTGTTTTGGCCAATTCCTCCTGCATGGCCTTCTGCTGCTCCGGCGTCAACTGATTATAGGCATCTGTCATTGAGGGCGTGATTGTCATTACCTGCAACGGCTGCTGCCCAAACACCATCGCACCTGACAGTATGAAAACGCAAAACATTACTATAAATAAAACCGGCTTCTTCATCCGTTACCTCTCTCTATTAGCCCCCCTTGGCTTTTCGCGATTTGGCCGTTTGAAACTTGACTCCTGGCCTTTTCCAAATATTCTAGAAAAAATGCGACGAAAATCCCCATAAACAATGCTACAAAAAGTGAAAGCAGCACTATCATCGTCCGTTTGGGCTTGATCTTCTTATCCGGCACTTTGGGCGGATCGATTACTTTAAAAGCAAAATTTTCCTTCACCTCCGCTATCATGGCGGTCTCAATCTGCTGGGCAATGAGGTTATAAATCTTTTGCTTGATAAATGGATCGGAAGTTTCAATCAACTGGCTTTCCAGGTATTTCCGGTTTGTCTCTGCCACGCGTTTGGCCTCGGAGCTCATATGGTCCGTCAAGGTTGAAATGAAATATTCGACGATCTTCGCTGCCATTTCAGGATCATGAAAACTAACGGAAATGGTGATTTTATTACCTTTGATATCATTTTTAATATCCACAATGTCGTCAAACAACCGCAGGGCATCCCAGTTATCCGGGATTCCTTTTTTCTTTTTCGCGTCATGCGACGCAAACAATCCCACCAGTGAGGACATCCATTCCATCGGATTCAGCGAGATGCCGCCCTCTTCTTTTTTCCACTTTTTTTGCTTTTCATCCCAGTCCTTATAAAAAAGAATGGGCAGCAGGTTATGCTGCTCAATAACTTTTTGCCTGAGGATGTTGGATTTAAGGAGATTCATAATATCCGAAGCTGAACTGGCGCCGGGCATGGCGATGTCCAGGTTGGTCATACCAGCCAAACCTCCAAATTGCTGAGCCAGTGCCGCCATAGTTCCGCCGCCACCTTGATTTGACACCGGAGTAATCACGGCGCTCGATTGGTAGATGTTTGTCATGAACAATGAACTGATGGCTGTAACCAAAACAACGATCAAGACGATCCGGATAATAAGTTTTCTCCGCTTCCAGATCACCTGCCATAATTCCAGCAGGTTAATTTCATCATCGGGCATATCCCCTCTGTTTAACTGACTGGATTCATCTGCCATATTCATTGCTCCACCCTTTTACTGAATCATTCTCTTATCTTTGTCAATATAAACGTTTGTGTTTCTGCCAATGAAATCGAAGAGTTTATCGAAGTGATCGATATCCTGTGCCACATCCCTGGTCCAGGGGGATATTCCGAAGTCATAAGCCGTTTTCGAATCTTTACCTATGAACATTCGAATCGGGATCGTCACGGTAATACCCGTGTCATGATAACCCTTATTGTAGCTGTCAGTGAAGACCGATGTATCCGTAATGCTATACCACGCCGAGAGAACCACCCCGTTAAAATCCTTCGATACGGTAATAACCGTACCCCGGTCCCCGGCTAGAAACTGCCCGTTTTTTAAATCAACATAAACTTCAATCTCAGGAATATTCAATCGCAAGTTGAAAAAACCTGTTACATAATGATCCTTCCAGTCGTTTTCCTTTAGTTCAAAAACAACGTCCGGATCCCTTTTCTTCACAACGCTGCCGGACAGCCCTGCAAAGATTCTCCCTCCAGCCAGCGGCATTGCCACTTCCGCATCAAGTCCTGCGTACTCCTGTTCGAGGTAACCCGCTGCTACCCGTCCGTAAATTTCATGCCCAAACTTCCGCATCTGATTTACTAGCAGCATTTCAAGCTCTGCTTTTTGCTGCTGATAGAGCACCAAATCCGTTCTTACAGGTGTGGATAAAGGTGCGTTGGCGCTCGAGATTGTGTTGATGGGATATCCGCCGACCCCTGCCGCAAACGTTGTGCCTTTCCAGGGATTCAAAAATACCTGTCCCGCCATACCGAAGCGATATTTGAAGAAACCTGACGGATCGTTTAAAAACATCCTGAAATCCGGTTTCAGTCCATAGTCGAAATAACTCCAGTGCATTTTCCTTGAATTCGGCGTTTCCCACACGTCTGTTCTAATGTTTGAAACATAAAAAAATTCGTCAACGGTCAACTGCTCCGCGTAAAAAGCCTTTAAATCCTCCGTTTCCACTGCAAATTCCCAAATTGGAATTCCATTTTCCGTCAAGATCAGATGGATTTTGCGAATATCCTGCGGAACGATTTGTGACAGTATACGCAAAGCTACACCAAGCGCTTTCATATTATAGTAATATTTGTCATTGGACGCGTCTATCCATAGTTCTTCGCCAATGCTCATAATCCCGATATCGCTGAATCCCGACTTATACAAAGCCTCTGTGATCCTTTCTTCCAAAGGATTTAGACGCAAATCCGGTTTTTCCTTGTAGGACGCATCATAAATAGGAATCAAGGGAGTGCCCAGATCAAAACCCGCTGAAACGTTTACTCCAACCTGATTGCCTCGCTGGCAGCTCAGATCTGTCTCTAACCAGCTCCATGGTTTCCAGCGAATGCCGAAATTGAATTTGGAAGGCACGGCTTCCGTAAAATACTTTGGCTGAGCCGGATCATTTGTCTGGTTCTGATATTGTATTGGGCTATACTCTGCCATCAATATTATATTTTTAGTCAATGCAAACTGAATGCCGCCAAAAAACTGGCCATCCGAGCGCCAACTGGCATTATCCGAAAACATTTCCAATTTGAAATCATGGCCTGTTTGAGGCAGGGGTTTTTTTCCATAACGGCCGTTTCCAAAGCCAATGGTAAAATCAAAAGGGTAAAGCTGTTTGCTGGCTACAATATACTGAGATGAATAAAGCCGTGTACCACTAGGGTCCATAATGCCTACAGCAATTGCAGGCCACCATTTCCCCTCAGGCAAGAACCGATACTTTATATCAATGGCTTTATCCTTATAGTCACCGTATTGCGGCATGCCTGGTGCCGGCACATCAAGAACTTCCGTCAGACGACCATCAACCTCCAATCCTTTTAGGGGACTGACTGCGCCGTAATAATACCGGTAAGGACTTGCC
>JBEKJA010000172.1:0-6238 GCA_050011475.1 Syntrophales bacterium | reverse complement strand
ATCCCTCACCGCCCCCAAACCCACCCCCTTACTTCGGTGTAAACCCATCCAGCACTGGCACAATCTCCCGCGTAAAGCCCTGAAGCCTAACCTCGGCGTCTTCCAATTTCTCATCGGGGTACACCGGCGTAATCATCCGTACCAGAGAACCATCGGTCCGCTGCCTGGTCAGGGCATCCCAGAAGGCATAGATCTTCAACTGATAGAGGTTCGTCAGAATCCGTCCACGCTGGGCGAACCAGTAGTAGATGAGTTGCCGGACTCCACTCTTCACCATAAAGGCCCGGTTCACCTGCATGGAGGCGCCACGCTGCATTGGAATAGCCACAACCCCCGCCTCCCTGAACTCCCAGCCAGTGGCCGGCAGGCAGGTTTCGGGCGAATGGATTGACTCCCCCTTCCTCTGGCTTTCGTAATAGGCCGTATAAAAATTTACGGTGCGACCCTGCTGGTCGTTATAATTAACAATTACGTAATCGGCGAAATGCAGTTGCTTGATGAATTCTGGCTCCATCTGCTCCAGTTGTCCCACCCAGGTTCCCATCTTCAGGGGAATCCGGTTCAATGGCTGTTTAATTGGAATCTTCTCCCGAAACTCTACAAACTGCGACAGACCCAGTGTCAACATCAGGATCACTACCGCCACTATAAATTGCGGTTGCTTCAGTTGACCGCTCCAACGCCCGACACCCACCGGGATTTTGGGGACATGAGCAGACTTCGACAGAAGACGGTATCGTGTCTCCAGAATTCCCTTCTTTTCCCTGCCGATCTTCTTTAGCACCCACATCTCCACCAAAAGAATCCCGAAGGCGAACAAGAAGATCAGCCAGCCGGAAAACCCATGGAGGAACCCCTCCGCAACCGCTGGTCCCCAGAAGTCTGAGAGCGCACCTGTCACAGCAATCCGGAGGCTGTTCACGACGATAGCAATGGGAATGGACGACAGGAAGAGCGCCACTCTTTTCCATAAGCGGCCCTTGAGCCAGTAAGCCAAAATGAGACCGAGGAACATCAGTGGAAAGAGATAGCGCAAGCCGCTACATGCATCGACAACTTGAAGCTGAGTAAATCCCAAATCGATGACATTGCCCTCCCGATAGACCGACATGCCATAGAAACGAAGCATCATGACCCCCAACTTGGAAGAGATGAGCTTGAGATTGAGAAGGATCTTGTCGTTAATGAAGCGTGGGAATGGGAACACCATGAGCACGATGAAAAGAGGAAAGGCCATGACTCTGATCTTCCGCCAGCCCACATGAAGCCAGACGAGCCCCAGTACGACAAACCAGAGCGATATGTAAATCGTGAAAAATTCGCCGCCCAGTTCACCCAACCAGAAGAGGAAAATACCAAAAGCCAGAAGGAAAACACCGACCCAAGAAACCTCGGAACGCAGATCTGTCAACTCTTCCCGCTTCTCCCAGAGCAGGTAAAGAACGACAAAAGGTATCAGATAGCAGTGTGAGTAATCCTCCCGTGCCCAGTCGTGCAAAATTAGATATTTAAGGGCCGTGTAATAGATAGCTGCGATGACAATGGTGTAAAGGATACCTTTCAACCAGCTTGTCGGCCTAATCTTCTTCAAATCGTTCAAGATTGCCATCATATTTATTGTCGTGTGATATGTTTTAATCTTTTTTCATTATCGCGACATCTGACAGAATAAATCTTCATACTTGGATATAATTGAAGCCCATGTATAATCCTCTTCAATCCTTTTGACTGAATTTTCATACATATCATCAACGAGTTGGGGATTTCCAAGAAGCTTCTCGATAGCACTTTTTAGACTTCCCTCATCTTTTGTAAAAGACAGCCCCGCATTGCCAATAACCTCCAGATTATATGGGACAGCGAGAACAATAACGCAATTGCCTGCGGCAAGGGCTTCTAGGAGGGAAGGATTTGTTCCGCCTACTTCGTGGGCGTGAATGTAGGTGAAGGCGCAACTGCGAAGGACGTTATAATCATGACCATAAACACCGCCTAAGAATTTCACCTTGTTTCCTGCCATAGTGTGAAGCTTTTTTTTGTACTCATCGGCATATGGTGCATCACCCAGAATGACTAGGGGCATATCAGTTACTACTTTATTATATTCTCTGATGACGATATCGGCGTTGTTCTCCGGCTCCAGTCGGCACACTTGAAGAAAATAACCTTTTTCTCTAAGACCATATTTAGCAAGCACCGCGTCATCTTTGTGCTTTCCGGGTACTGCTCCATAGGCTATGAAGACGGCATCTCTCTGATATTCATTTTTAATATATTCCTGAATTACCCGAGAGTCAGCGATAATTGCATGGCAGAAGATATTTGCTATCTGTTCGGAGATCTTCAAATACTTTGCACTAATTTCTCCCCATTTTCTTCTCTTCCATTCCTGACCATCGATATTCATGACGAGTTTCTTACCAGTGATTCTTGGGAGCCAGGCAAACATAGCAGGCGCTACGCCTAAAAAAAGTATGATATCATAATGTCTAAACGCAGCGTGCATACAGGAAATAAAAGAGCTGCTTATTTTTTCGAAGGACTTCATTTTGATTGTGGGTACAATAACACGCTGAACTCCTCGATAGGATCTTTCATTTGTTGTGCTTGAAGCGGAAGGGCAATAAACTGTAATATTGTGTCCCCGTTCCACAAGACCTATCGCCAGCATTTCTGCAAAGGTCTCAAATCCGCCATAGTAAACAGGTATTCCCCGCGAGCCCACAATGGCAATGTTTAGATGCTCAGACATTGTGCCGTTTCCGAATCGATTGTATCGACTTTTCATAAATCTTTATTAATATCTCATAATTCCTATCTGCGGTATATTTTTCCTCAAATTCCTTCCGGGCATTCCTTCCCATTTCAACAGCCTCACTCTCGTGCTCAAGCATCCACCGAACTTTCTCTGCAAGGTCTTTTGCATTCCCTGGATCAAACGTCAAGCCAGTTTTCCCGTGCGCCACCGCCTCTGATAAAACACCCAATCGTGACGCTATTACAGGTTTTCCTGCCATAAATGCCTCTCGAACAACCAGAGAGAAGGTTTCGTACCCTTCTGATGGCACAATCATAAACTTAGAGTTTTGTATTAATGCAAAACATTTTTCTGGTGGCTGGTATCCCAGAAACTCAACATTCGGAAGAGCCAATTTGTTTCCAAGAGCTTTCATCTTTGCAAGTGTTGATCCTTCACCTGCAATTTTCAATGGGTGCTTATTTAGAAAACCCCATGCTTCCAAAAGCGTTTTTATACCCTTTTCTTCGCTTACCCTTCCGAGGTATAAGACATAACCGTCATTTGTATATACGGGATCAGAGCTATCAAAAATGAAATTAGGCTTTACCAGAATCTTATCGGCAGGTATGCCGCTTCTAATAAAAATCGACCTGCAGAATTCATTCAGAGCAATATAATACGTTGCCATTCCCCATGTCATAATTGCTCTGTGCAAAAAGAGCATTTGCGTTATTAAGCCGGTCTGAATGTAAGAACCCTTGTAACAACCGTGCAGCATCCCGTTCCAGAGTGATCCGGAAACACAGTCTTCACAAATATGTCCATCACGAAATAAAAGTGCCCCAGGACAGATCATCCTAAAATGATGCAAGGTTTGGACAAAGGGTATGCCTTTCTTGTAACACACTCTATATGCGGCAGGAGAAATCAGAGGAAAGGTATTATGGAAATGTACAACGTCGGGCCTTTCCTTTACTATCAAGCGTTCGATCTCCCTACAGGATTCCTTTGACCAGCTATTCTCCCACAATAGCCTCGTCTTTCTGATTATCGAAAAAGAATCAATCTCTTCGTTGCGTCTCTCGTAAGTCACCACATTGTGGCCTTTCTCCAAGAGAAGCCTTTTCTCGTTTTCGAAGACAACGTTCTCGCCGCTTGGCGGTCTTAAGTGATTGTGAATCAGGAGTATCCTATACATGGGCAGGCCCGTGAAGCGAAGTCTGAACGGCCCTGATGGATAAGAACAAATTGGTTTGGGCGGCCACTATGAGTGTCAAGAAGAGCGTAAACTCCATAGAATGTATAGTGAGCATGCTCGTAGTTGTTGATCGAGCAAGAAGGACAATCATGATTCCTATTTTTTCAATATTGAATCTCTGCAGAAGATCATTTTTGATTGTATATCTCGACTGCATGCTCCCACGTAGCAACAGAAAAAATGTAACGAGAATCGCCATAAACCATGGGAAAAAACCAATAATACCTGAGTTCGAGAGACACTCTAGGTAGCTGTTGAATACGGGAGACGTTTGACCCGGTGCATAAATCTTCATCAGAAATACTGCTGAAACAAAGCCATATCCGAGCACAGGTCTCTCAAGGAATTTGTTCCAGACATATTCCCACATGACTGTTCGCCCTGAAACCTTTTTGAACATCTCTACACTTTGGCCTCGCATTATATAGGAGATGAGATAGTCTGAAAATATGGCAAACCCCACAAGGGCAATTGCCAATATAACTGCAAATTCCTTCCACCTCTTGCCAAGCGCAAGTACTACAGCTAACGCGGCCAGCATTCCAAGGATAGATGTACGTGACTGGGCAAGAGTCAATGTTGTCAGGGAAAACAACAAGGTAAGTATATAGAGTTGCTTGGATTTGGGATGTTCAGCCCTCAGTATCCTGCAAGCTGAAGCAACGGCTAACGTCCCTGACAGGAATCCAAGCCCGTTTGGATCCATAAGGGGGAATGCACCCGAGAAAAGCCGACCGATCACTCCTTTTTCGTAAACATAGAAACCGGCCTCAGGTATTACAATGGCGGCAATGACCTCAGTTACTAAAAGGAGAAAGAACAAGAGCAACACAAAATCAGACAACTTCTTGGCGTCTCTCAGAGAGCCAACCTGCATAACAGCGGCAAAAAGAAATGTCGTATCGATAAGCAATTCGACTGCTTTATAGATGCCATAGTAGACATTCCCTCCAAGCAAGGTTGACAACAAGCCCAGAACCGCGTAAACGAGAACTAAGAAAGGTACCAAAGGGAAAGCAATTCTGTTTTTTCCTATATTTGATATGAGTGACACAAGTGCCAGCATGCCTGCGATACCCATACATAAGAGCTTGTATTGCGCAGCCGTATCGAGCGGGTCAACTTGGAAACTTTGTGCTGTTCGGAGTCGCCAAATCGGGAGAGCAATGAAAAGAAAGAAAAAGCTGGCGTGGATTACTTTAAAATCAGCGAGCACTGATCTTACTTTGCTAAAACCTAGGACAACGGCATCAAGATTGGCCACCAAGAGAACAAGAATACCGCTAACTATGAGAGGTCTGAGAGATCCAATACCTGCATGTTGGAGTAGAAATACTAAAGATAAACTTATAATAATATTAAAACAATTCCTCATTGCGTCTGATTCCTAAGCCTCATCTTTTGCCTATTTCGGAGTAAATTCTGTCGATGAACTCCCCCTTTTTCTCCCAGGTAAAATCCATGACTCTCCTCCGAGCCCCCTCTGCAAAGCACCGCCTTAAATCCGGTTGATTCGCCAAGGTCTGAAGGGCCCGGCTCAAGTCTCGCACGGACCGTGCCCGATGAGTCAACGGTATTTTTATCCCGCATTCATTATTCACAAATTCACCTGGCCCTCCGCAATCCAATGAAACAACTGGCTTGCCTGCAGCCAGTGCCTCCAGAACAACCATACCGCCACCTTCCATGCTTGGAAATAATAAAACGTTACACTTTTGTATCAGGCTTATGGCTTCCTCATGTGGTAACCACGATATGAACCGGACTTGATTGGATATGCCGTACTGCTGTACCTTCTTTCGCAAGTTCTGTTCCTGGGGTCCTTCGCCCAGTAAGGTTAAGCATGCCCTGCTTATCTTCGGCGCAATTTCAGCGAACGAATCCAATGCCAGATTAGGTTGCTTGATGGAAATGAACCGTCCCACAAACAAGATATTGAAGGCATCCCCATCCCGTTGGTCGTCAGCGGACTTGATCTCCTCAACGCCTATTGCAGGCTCTATCCGAGTTTTTTGTCCGGCTATCCATCTGAGTGGGACTATGTTCTGACTTTGCCTATTGATTACGAGTACAGTCCGAGCTCTCAAGCAGGATAGCCAATATAGCGGGTCAGTCAATCTCATACAACTCCGAAATAGGGCCCCAACTCTATCAATAATAAAATCTTTCCAACTGGGGAGAAACTCCTTCGCAATTGTCGAGTTGCTTCCTATGGGCCCCCAGATATATGGAATAGATGT
>JBEKJA010000171.1:0-7390 GCA_050011475.1 Syntrophales bacterium | reverse complement strand
TGGAAATCTTGGAACGGCCGAGCTTGGGAAGTTGTCTATCCGGGAAAAGCACCGGGGTGATTAAACCGCTCAAATTACGGCTCAAGCTTTCCGGACTACATATAATAATCTGGCTCGCTGCTATTAGCGTTGAATACGATAGACAAACCGTGATGATTTCAGACAGCATCCCGGCATCGCATTCCCGTAACAACCCAGCCTTCTGGCGCATCTTGATCATAAGCTTGAACATGCGGGCCACATCCTGTCCGACCTGTATTCCGAAGGAGGTGAGCTCCTCATCTTGTACCATTCCTTGCAATAAAGCCTTTAGCAGGCCAGGCATTTCAGACAAGGGTTTGATCATTTCCCTGATGATGATTTCAAGTTCTATCGGGGAACTGACATGGCGTATGAGATATTGGGGATCATTCCTATATTCCCTATAAGGTATTGCAGCAGCCGAACGGCGTAACAGTTCAATGAGAACCTCGTTCTTGTTACTGAAATAGATATAGAACGTGCCATGCCCCAGACCAGCACGTTTGGTAATGGTATCACCGTTGGTTAGATAATATCCTTTTTCATGGAATTCTTTATACGCCGCATTCAAAAGCAGGTCTCTGGTTTTAAAATCCAGCCCTTGTGATACTCGTGGTTTTCTACCCAAAACATCCTCCCTATGTTCATTCCGGCTACAGTATGAAGACCATGTGTATGTTTATTAATTACCATCACCCTCTGAGTCTGTCAAATTGCTTGCTTAACAGAATAATCCAAGCAATTGACTGTCTGAAGTCAGTATAACCATGCTGGGAACTGCCAATGCCTCAAGGGCTACTATTGCGGCTGTCAATTCCATTTTGTTGTTTGTCGTCAAAACAGCCGCGCCTGAAAGTTGCTTTTCAATCCCATTATGGCGGATGATACAACCATATCCACCAGGCCTAGGATTCCCACTGCACGCGCCATCACAAAAAATCTTCACACTCTCCATGAGGTGTTGATCCTTTCTGGTTACTTTGCAGTCACTGATGAAAAGGGTGGGGGCAGCAATAACCCCCACTGTACGTTTGTGTTTAGACAGATACTAGGTATAAAGCGTTGGGGAGGTCACTCCCCCAAAGAGTAAGTGTCAAAATTATTTTTGTCTATTATATAGCATCTTAATTTGTAGTTCTCGCGCTTACCGTAATCTGGGGTAAAATACAATCCAAGAAAATCTGACATGTCACAATTCCATATGCAAGATGCATCTATGGCGAGTTGAATCCAATCCTCTTTTTCAATATCTGAAACTAGGCGTTTGACAAGAGCGTCTTTGCTCATCATCTTAGAGTGTGCATAAATTTGATCTTCTTGAAACATATACTGGGCAGTAATGTGCCGCTTCATTCTAATGGCCATGTTGTCGACAAGCATGTAAAGGCTTTTTCTATCTACAATAGGTTCCTCTATATGTTCAGGTTCCTCTTCCTCAATCATGCGAATCTTTTCCTTAAACTCGTCTTCAGCTAATATTATCTTTATACGCTTTTCTATATCTCTCGTATTATCCCTTTCAGTTTCCTCTGGCATGGTAATCTCCTTTAAGTCTGTGGGGAATTTGAGTATCTTGTCCTTTGTATTGTGCCGCTCAATGGTATTGACATCTCCTTCGGAAATTTCTTCACCGACATCTGCCTTCGCCTTCAAAATATGGTCTACCCGCAGTGCCCCGTGCTGTTTCCAGTTTTCTGATTTGGCCCGATGATATATTGAACGCTCGCCTATGCCATATTCTTTGGCAATATCAGAAACCTTCTGTCCCGCCTCATATCTGTCCTGCACATTTGCCCATGCCTGAGGGGTTAAATTTACTTTTGCCTGCCTTTGCTTGACTCTTCTTTCTTTTGTCTTCATATACTGACGCTCCTTTCTAGTTAATTGCTACATTGCGACGTTATTGTGCAATGTCGTAAATAAGTGTGATGCTCATTGCCTTAAACCCATTAAGCCAAGAGAAGGAAGTTCTTTGTATAAGCCTCTAGCTCTGGATTTCCGCTACGTGCCACATCACAAAAAATCTCAACTTTCTCCATTAATCTGCTCCCTTCTGGCTACCGTGGCATCACTGGTGCTGTTATAACGCCGTTGTTTCGTCATCCATCCATAAATACTGGATAGTGGGTAACGAATGGAACGCCCAACTTGAATGTAAGGTGGCCCATCGCCCTTTAGCCTCATGTGTTCCAAGGTAGTTTTGGCAAGGCTCAACATCTTGCCCACATCCGCTGTCTTCAAAAGTAATTCGTCATGCTCGACACCCATATACATAAAATCCCAAGACGAATTCATTGGATCTCCTTTCTTTTTCAGAATCTGGAATGTCATTAACGGTTCTGACGCAATGCCCCTCCCTGGGATATTGGAAGGGGCATTGTTAGTCAGTCGGAAACTTTTTTAATGCACAGTCTCTGCATTTTTATTGTGCTTGTGGGGACAGTTTTCCCAGTCTTTACACGTATATCTTTCCGTTGCCTCTCTAAAAACCTTGCAAAATTCATCCATGGGATCGTGAGATTCTTTTTTAAGAAGTGTAGTGCCTTCAATTCCAAGCAATTTGCGTTCCTCATTCATACACTTACAAAGAATATTCACTAGTTGAGCATAAACATCCACATCATCACCCGTATCCAAAGGCATTGGTGAATAAGGGTCGCCCCTTTTAATTGCCTCTGCCTTCATGTATTCATTCTGCTCGCGGCGTGCCTCTATGCGCTGCGCAAGATTGTCTAAAATCAACATGGCAGCCTCTTGTATATTTCGAAACATGGATAGATACTTTTCATTAAATTCTTTAGCTACTTCTTCATACGATAATTGGAGCTCTTCTTTGACTTTCATCCTGGCTCCTTCTATGGCCACAGTTCTCAACGAACCGTGCTTTCCCCATCCCTTTCTTTTTGCTTTATTGGCAATCGCTGAATGAGTAATCCCGTATTTTTTTGCAAGTGCCCTGACATTCTCGCCACTTTCATATCTAGCCTGAATATCTGCCCATTCTTTTGGTCCTGGGAGTATCTTTAATTTACCCCCGTCTTTACTTTTCTGACTTTCAATATTTGTATCATTATCATTCATAGCGAAAATCCTTTCTTTTGTGGTTATGTTTATTACTCAAATGGTCACTTAAACAATTTCCCAACATGCGCTAACTCCTTTTATAAAAGTAAGTGGAGAAGCTGTTCCTTTTGAGAAAAGCGCTGACGGCGCAGAAGGTAGTCGAGTCCGAATCTTGCACTTTTCGAGAAGCTTCTTGTTATAGGGCATCACCATTTCGTATCTCTCCTTTGGCATATTCTGGTCAACGATGTACCCCACAGCCCCAGAGTCATATACTGGTTTAATAAAGGCTGATTTTTTTGTGAGCCGTCCCCAGAGCCTTTCTGCATCATGAACATTACAGTCAATAAGAGTCTTGCCATGCCTGTTTCTACCTAAAGCCATAAGATGAATATGTCTTTGAGGTATGAAACTTGCCACTCCCTGACAGGCAATCTGCAATTTCTCAGAAAGCCCAAGTTCACGTGCATATCTTCTTATTAACGAATCTGCCTCACCCCTTTCTAGATTTAATGACAGGAACCACTCCCATGGCCATTGGTTGAAATAAATTTTGAATTCATTCTGTAATATCATGTATTTATACCACCTAATCATTAGATACACCTATAACATTACGATTTGGTATTTCTGTTAAAACCTCCTTTCGTCTTTGTGGTTTTTAAATTGAGGCACATCAATCCCTCAAACAAACGTGTATGCGCCTTCGAGTTGGTTCACGCTGTTCGGTTGGGTTCTTAGATTATTCTTTCGGAAAATTGTCTTAAGGTGCGTAAGTTTCTTTAGGTGTGAGTTAACCTTATAGTGGTTTTCTTAGGTAGGCTTAAAATGTCATTCGGTTGGTGTAATCCGGCTTTGAAAAATCAAATCTCCGTTAGGTTACTTTTAAAGACGCATATATATAAATTATAGTCAAAAAATGGCAAAATGTCGGAAAATTATTTTCGTGAAAGTGAAATATTTTATCACTTGCAATAATATTAATCATTTAGTGGATTAACTAATTCCCCTTATTGACAATCTGCTTTAGTATCCAGGCCAATTGACAACTCAATTTGTCAATATCCCCGTCATTAACAATCGATATTCGGAACTATGAGCAAGAATAACCCCCTTTCTGCAAAGCAATTTCCCTCAACGTCTATAAATGAATTATAGTCAAAAAATGGCAGAAAGTCGGAAAACTATTTTTGCCTAAGTGAAATATTTTACCACTTGACATATTAATCATTCAGTGTAATATTCATCCTTTATTATTGACAATTCAGTTTGTCAATATCTTCGTCTGTCATTAATCTGTCACCTAATAATAAATATTTTCCCAACGTCTATATATGAATTATAGTCAAAATATGGCAAAATGTCGGAAAACTATTTTTGCCGTATGGTATTCTTGAAATTATACGTCTGGGAAAGCTTTTTGCTCAATCTCTCTATATCCTCTTTGCATCTTGCCCTAACTAAAAGTTCGTCTTTCTTACAAGGTGGTTTGTTAACAATTGAGTAAAATCCTGTTTGCAGATAAAGCCACATTTTTTCTTGCCTCCCAATTATATTTATTTTTGCCCACTCAAACGCCTGAGAATGCCCAAAAAAACGACTTCTGCTCTCATTAATACTCTACTGTCAGTTTGTGATTCTTAAGCTAATTATGCAAGTTCGGATGGGTGGTTTTATATTTTGGGAAATATAGACCCGTGCAAAGACTTTTCAATGGAGTTGCAGTTTTCTCTTATTTCAATAAACAATTAATGTATACAATATATTATTTTGGCTTCCCTTATATCTTCCTGGCGCTAGTCACTTCATTCTGCCCACATAACGTCAAAATATGGTCTGTGGCCTCCTGCATGAGTTTTCTCAACTTCTCCATTGAGTGAATGACATATCCCGCTGTCACATCACCATTACCAAAGGAATGATTAAGAAGACGTTTAAGTTCATAACCACCAACAACCGTTCCAGAAATGGCAGAGGCAAAGGTGCGCCGAAGGTCATGAAGACTGAAACTGATGCCTGGTGTTAGCTTGGCGGATTGCTTGTTTAGAACCCTCTTAAGTTCAGCATCGTTTTCGATGTTGTTAAGCATTTTCATGGTGTCACGCTTAATGGTGTTCATTTGCTTTCTTGGTTCAATTATATGTCTTGTCTTACCATATCCTGGAAATACAAACTCATTTTCTCGTGTAGCCAATCTACTTTGAAAAATTTCATAGATAAAGTTACTCATCGGTAAGGTCAGTGGCTTACCACTTTTGGTGACGGTTAACGTGAATATTCTCTCTTGCATATCAACGTTCTCCCATTTAAGGCAGGCCATTTCCGTACGTCTGGCCCCCGTGAACAGGAGTAGCAAGAGATAATCTCGGATAACAGGGTTATTTAGCCTTTGGATGGCTTTAAATAAGATGGGAAGGTCTTTGGGCGCAACGGCGGTCTGGCGTCGTTCAATCTTATTCCACTGGCCAGTGTTACTTAATCGCTTAACCGGATTTTGCGGTAGCTCATCATCATGAAGCTCGTTTGCAAAGTTATAAACTGCTCTCAGTGTCTTCATTACATTGTTGGCAGCGGCCTCACCATTTTGTTGGGTTATCTTCCGGTGCCTGGTTGCAACCATGTCCTTTGTAATCCAAGCTATGGGTTTTTTTAACCAGTCTGAAAGATAAAGCCTGAAGAGATCGTCATAGGTCTGGACGGTTCTAGGTTTAAGCTTCTTAGTTTCGAAATAATCCTTCAAAGTTTCAGCGAGTGTTATGCCTCTCAAACTGCTTTTTACTTTCTCTGCATTGACATCAATACCATCGTAGAGCTTGCTGATGATTTTGTTTGCTTCGATGCGAGCAGCTTCAGGTGTGATTACCCCGTAAGGCTTCAACATCACCCGTGTAAGTTTGCCTTTGACACGTTTCAAGACAAAGAAGCGCTTTGATGTATTACTAACACGGATCCCGAATCCCCTGCATTGCGAGTCAAAATAATCTAAGCGTTCACCTGCAAGGGGTATTGGCAGTTTATCGATGACTATTTTTGTTAGTTTGATTTGATTTCCCATAAGCAATCTCCATTTAGATGGGTAACTCAAGTAAAATCAATGGGTTAGCCAATGGACGGCTAATCCATTTTTCTTTGTCCGGTCATTTTGTCCCGCCATAGTCCCACTTTTTGATTTTATTCGAGTCATTTTTGTCCCGGCGGGTGGTCCTGATAGCTTCCCTCGGATAGAGTGTCGCTGCCATCAGTATTCTGCCTGTAAGCCTTGCTATATTCCCCCAGAATCAATGATCTACCTGTGTCTTTACTTCAGACATGTTCTGATGAGATCGTTGATTTTTGCCTTTCACGATCTTTCATTGTATCCAGAGTGCTGTTCTCAGCATGATGGCGTTGGGGTTTTGCCAAAGGCCTTGGGATATTCATTCAGAAGGTTCGATCAGAGCCCAGTGTAAAATTCAGCATTGAAAATCTCGATGAGCCTTCGTTATTTCCTGGGCCCCGAAAAAAGAATGCTTATCCCAGTTCCCCAGTATACACCCGAAATGCAAAACATGGGCCGGCATGGGTCCCATTCTCACTACTGTATGCGTAATTCAGGACTAATAACTTCTTTCTGAAAGTGGTTAGCGGACAAATTTCACTTTCATAGTAGATTTCTAACGAAAATCGTTATCAAACTAACTCCAAGGGGGCAATTCTTCTGAGTCAGGTGGGTTCGATTCCCATGCACTTCCGCCAATTTCATCGCAAAAATTAGCATTTTTGCTATATAATTCCTTTAACCAGACTTTAACCTTCTTTAACTTAGGGCAAATCAAATATTGCCTTTACTTTTTTCTTGGAATGTTGTTTTTTCTCATTCTGCAAGTTCGTACAACCTTTTAAACCATAATCGTCATCTCATAAAATAAAAAGGCAGGATCATAATGATTCTGCCTTCCCATGGCATAAAACCATGGATGAAACCCGCCCAAGGTCCAGGCAGGGAGGATACTGCCATTTCTAACTCTGTCCCTACCACGCTAAATACTGTGGTAAATAAAACCCGCCCGTCAAATCGGGTTAGCTCTTAAACTTTCTCCTCATCCCTGCCACCCCGATCAGCCCGAGGCCAAACAGGATTAATGTGGCCGGTTCCGGAACTGGTGCGGTCGTGAGACTTAGGGTCGTTTGTCCCAACCGAACATTATATTCAGAAGTCTGCACGGTGTAGAAATCTACTATGCCATCGTTTAGAACCGAAAAATCAGAGAAAGTATATGACCATGGGGTAGGACCATTAGAGTAGGGGTCTGGTGAATAATCGTGA
>JBEKJA010000170.1:0-6266 GCA_050011475.1 Syntrophales bacterium | reverse complement strand
ATAAAGAAATTAACCGTTTAACGCCTAATCTACTAAGAAACTGCTAAATTGCCATACATCTTCTACCGTTGGAAGCATTTTCCCCCATAGATCAAATATTTCAGATCTATTCTTTAGAGGGGTCCAATCTGTTTCTACTGATGGGCATTGTCCAAGATAAGGCAAAGCTACTTCAAGAATTTCACGATAAGGCAAATCATCGGGTACCAGTATACCCCTGGTTGGATTATTGATCATCCATATTACTCCAGCCAATACTGCAGCAGCCACTTGCAAGGTAGTCGCATTTTGTCCTGGAACAAGCTTTCGAGACTCATGAATATCCAGTTGAGACCCTGTCCACCACCCGTTTAACCCATGGCCCAACAGAAGGACTCCCAGTTCATCCATTCCGTCGGTAATCTCATCCGTCATTATTCTCAACCGATTCTGAAGCTGGTAACTGCGCATCGCAAGCTCATAAAGACTGAGAATGGCATTATCACATGGCATGTATGCATAATGAACCGTCGGCCTGTAAATCGGACGTCTTATCTCTTTAGGTGCATCTTCCCATACTGTCAGATAGTCGCTAATTGTAAACGCTTCCGCATGGCGAATAACATGGCCTATTATTTGTCCTCCCAGCGGTACCCACGAATAAACATAGGTTCTGATACCAGGCTGAGCAATATATATTTGATTTCCAGGCCCACCGTCCGGGAAATATGCATGTTCCGGCAGTCTGCGTTCATGTGTACCCCAACCAAGTTCCGCTGGCGCTGTCCCTTCCTCATAGAAGCCTTCGATGGACCATGTATTTACAAATTCACCAACCTCTTTCGGTTTGTCGGTAATTTGTGTATCCCGTTCGGAAATGTGTATCACTTTAGTTCCGGTTGCATAAGAAAGTTGGGCAAAAGCGCCTGTTTTTTCCGCCTCCGCATCTGCAATAATTTTTTCAAATTCCTTATTGTCAAGGTTCAATGCACTGCGAATATTTCTTCTCAGCATTTCAGATCCAATTTCCAGGAGTGCCCGTTTGGTAAAATGGCTGACAAGTCCCGGATTTGCTCCATGATCTACAATGATTGTGGGATTGGAATTATTTTTCGATTCCAGTTCTATTTTTAATTTCCTGAGACCCATTTGACGGAAATACAAACTTCTTTCATATGGTGATTTAAATTCAATGTTATTGCAGGGATCCCATAGTTCTACAGATGAATTAATATACCTGACTTCATTTTCATGGCACCATCGTATTATGGTCAACGCATCTATATTCCAGGATAAATCTATAAGAATATCCCTGGGACCGACATATTTCCTCAATATGTTTTCCATATTCTCCCGGGTAACTTTCCCTTGCTCAAAATTAACTCCGGCTTTTAATACTTCTATAATCTTTTCACGTTCGTCCATGAAATCCATTACGGTTATTTTGTTCATCGGCATATCCAAATGGCGTGCCAGCAGAGGGAAGGTACATTGCGAAACCGAGCCGCAGCCCAGTACAAGGATTTTACCGGTGAAAGGGGTTTTTTTATAGGTGGACAATTTGTAGATCCTCCTTATTATCTAGGTCAATGCCATGTATGCTGCCGATGAGCAATACCGGCTGCCCTTAAAGCACTCCGGTCTGCTTCATCTTGAGGATGCATATCAGCTATTCATGACTTCTCTGAATGCAATTGCCCTTATAACTTGTTTTTCATTATGGACAACAATGGTTTGCGGCGGCGCGAAGCCATTGAAGGATGTGGCGCTTGCACTTGTATAGGCACCCATTCCAGGTACCAGCAGCAAATCCCCGACTGCAAGTCGCGGCAGCTTCTGATCACGTGCAACAATATCAATCGAATCGCAGCTCGGTCCGGCTACAACGCTCTCTTCCAAAGAACCGGATCGGTTCGAGACTAATCTATAATCACAATGATCAAACATTATCCCCGAAAAAGAGCCATAGACTCCATCATCAATATAATACCAGGAAGTATCATTTCGTTCAGTCCGGCCTATGACTCTGGTTACAAGGGTGATGCAGCGTCCGGAAATGGATCTTCCCGGTTCTGCAATAATGTTCATGTCATGGGGGAAAAATTCTCGAAGGCTATTTCTCAATACCGTGCAAAAATGTGATAAAGGGGGTAGAGGATACTTGTACGAAATAGGAAAGCCTCCTCCAACATCGAGTGTATCAAGAGTAAAGCCTACCGCATGAGCTTCATCAAAAATCTTTCGGGCATACTTCACGGCAGTATGGTATATGTTAGGTTCTGTACACTGTGAACCCACATGGAATGCTATTCCCCGTACATTTAACCCCTCGGACCGGGCTCTTTTAAGCAAGGGAAGTATATCATTTTCACTGGCCCCGAATTTTGACGACAAGTTTACCACACAATGTGGATTATTGATTGCTATCCTGAGCAATAAATTTGCATTCGGAGCCAATCTTTTTAACTTATTTATCTCCTCCATATTATCAAAAACAAACCATTTAATACCACCCTTTACTGAATTTTCTATGTCGGATTCTCTTTTTATCGGATTTGTATGAATGATATTATCTGAAGAAACCCCTACTTCCTGACAAATGGAAAGCTCTCCACAGGAAGCTACGTCGATACCATCAACCAGATTTTTTATGATCCGCAATAGCGCTGTGTTCGGATTTGATTTCATTGCATAGAAAATCTTGACTCCGGGAAGATGTTCTCTAAATGTATTCATACTGTTAATGACACGTGACGGAGACAAAACCAGGAAAGGCGTTGGATATATTTTTGAAAGCAGTTTTGCTTGGGGGAAATTGATGACCGGCGGTTCAAGGGACTTATTTAATAATATAGACTCCAAGGGTACAATATTATTTCCCATTTATTTTACCTCCCCTAAGGTATTTTCTGTTTTAGATACATTTTTTTGTACTGCTTTTAAAATTGTGGAGGCCAGGTTATCAGCAATAACTCCGCTACCGAATTACTTGTGTTTACGAATGAATGTTCCTGATCTGCCTTAAACTGAAAACAGCTGCCCACCTTCGCAATGTTTTTTCTTTTACCCAGGCATATTAAAACTCTGCCTTTTATTATGTAACCTATTTCTTCTCCGCTATGGGGCTTGATGGGCCCTAATTTTTGATTTCGTCCAATTACCAGCCTAGAGGGCTCCATTGCCATGGTCGTGGAAATAGGGACAAGAAGCTCATACTTATCGATCCCCTGATCCGTTATCTCCACCCTGTCTTTTTTCCCAAACACATATGTCTTTTTGTCATCTGCGGAAAAAAAATCGCTCAAGTTTTCACCAAGAACCGTTAACACCTTTGTCAAATATTCAATGGATACAGAACTCTTATTACTCTCCAGCAGTGATATAAACGCAGCAGTCAAATCAGAGCGTGCAGCCAATTCATCCTGTGTTAATTGATTGGCCAATCTGAGCTCTTTTATTCGTTTTCCTAAATTCACTATACCCTTTTAAATAAAGCATAGTTAATATATAATTTAAGTATAGCTTAACCAACTTTTTGTTATTTGTCAATTACTTTTTATGCTCTCATTATATTCACTGGCATTTTATTCAGATAAGATTTGACAATCCCTCCCGATTATCTTTTCCCCATAATTTCATGATGGAGGGTATTATGAACAAGAAAATTTTCAGGTTATTTCTTTTTGTACTTCTGGCGACAGGCGCTCTCATATACTCAATGACATTTACCGATTACGCCTGCGCGACGGAGGGCAGTGGCGGGGCATATGCAAACGGTGTCGAAGACTTCATGACGGGGGCGCTGCCTCCACCGGGCACATACTTTATCAATTATCTGAATTATTACACAGCGTCTCGATTTAATGATGTGAACGGCAATAGTATTGTACCGAATTTCAATGTTGATGCTTATGCCGAGGTTCTGAGGTTCGTGCATGTGACGAATTACAAGATACTGGGCGCAAGCTACGGCTATCATGCCGATCGTATATGAGCAGGCACGCACACCTTTCGGGAACGAGTCAAGGACCGATCTTGACGATCTGGCTGTCGATCCGTTCCTCCTCGGCTGGCACAGCAGGAACCTTCACATGGTGGCAGGTTTGGATATATACCTGCCCATAGGTACATATGAAAAGGATGAAACGGCAAATACTGGCCGGAACTACCGGACGTTGATGCAGAAAACCGGCCGGAGGGAAGCAAATTATGGCTGAAGTTTGTGTATGAGATGTGGGTTTAACCCGGTTAATGCCCCAGTCTTGGCACGACATACTTTGAACAAATGTATGAGAGCGCGAAGCCGGCAATAAATAATATCGCGACATACTTTGAGGATGAAGCAAGGATGCCAAGTGTGAGCAGCAGAAATACGATACCTGTGAACAGTGGTATGATAATGCCACCTTTTATTCTGAATATCCGCACCGTATCTTTTTCTTTGTACCTGAGTGAAATGACCGAAAATGAAATGATCGCAAACATGAATGATTCGATGGATGCTGCGACAAGAATCGGCACAAGGAATGCCTCTGTCATTGCAACACTGACTGAGAAGATGGCGATAATCGAAAAAATAATAAGCAGTGCGATCCATGGGGTAAAGTATTTAGGGTGCAGTTTGCTCATGAACTTCGGGAAGCTTCCCTCTCTTGCAAGAGCATAAATAAGTCTTGAATTGCCCATCACGCCGCCGTTGAAGGATGACAATGTCGCAAGGGAACTTATACCCGCCATAATGTAAAGTCCGATCCTGCCTGCCACTGATTGCCCAAAGATCAGATGAGGGATGGGCGTATTCGCCACCTGGCTCAGCGGTACGGTGCCCATTGCAGCATAAGCAAACAGGGCAAATGTTATCGTAAGCACTGCAACGGATACGATCAGGGAGTATGACAGGACGGATTTGCCTGAAGCAACCTCCTCTGCGAGGGGTGTCGTCCATTCAAACCCTGCATAGAGAAAAATTGCTGCTGCAATGGCAGTACCGAACCCGTCAATGCCAGCGGGTGCAAAAGGGACAGACACAATACTGAAGTGGCAAAAGAAAATGGCATATAGGGACATTCCAATAATGCCTGCAAGCATCAAGGATGTAAAGACATCCTGCAGCGCGCCTGCAATCTCAATACCGAGGATGTTCCCCACTACGGCAACGGCAAGGAATAGAACCACCCAGAGTTTTGCTGACAAGGCGGGGGATAGAGCATGGAGCACTGCTGCAAAGATATATGTTTCAGCGGATGCTATAATGACGGCGAAAAAAACATAGAAGATGGTTATTGTGAGGGAGGCCGTATCCCCAAAAGCCTTTTTCGTGTATACCCTCACACCTGCGGCAGTCGGGTACATACCTGCAAGCTCTGCAAACGAAAGAGCTACTAAACCTGTAACAAGACCGGCACAGATAACTGCAAAGACTATTGCCCAACCTCCAACCTGTGACGCCGCCTTGATCAGTGCAGGATAGTCGCTTGATGCGAGTGCAATACCGAGACTCGCCGCTACCAGTGTCCTCATGTGAAGAACTTTTTTAAGTTCAGGCATCGCTATTTCCAGACAATATCAACGATCGCATCAAGGACCATCTGGTCTTTTTGAGAGGCAAATACCTTTAATGTGCCGTCAAGATAAAGTCTTGACGGGTTTGCCTTGCCTGTAAATATATCATTTACAATATCCGCGTTTGCCGACAATGTTATGTCCGCATTTGACGTGTCTTCATATTTCACGTCAACGACTGTCCCTTTTTCGACCTTGAGGGTTGCGACTGCCTCAGGGTCTTTTGTTTTAATGACAAGGAGCTTTGACCATCCCTTAAGGATCTTTTTTAATGTCAGATTCCCATTAACCTTTTCTACAAATGTATTAAGGGTGTTTACAAGCGATTCTACTGTAACCATGATCCCTCCTCACATTTCTTCAATCTCTATATCCCGTTTTTTCAGCTCTTCTATAAAGTATTCCGGTTGAATACATGCCTCGGCAGGGATAACACCAATCTGCTTGATCATGCCCTTTGCCATCATCTGTGCACCAATGGAAGCCGGTATGCCTGTAAGCCTGCTCATGCTGTCAATGGCACCCCATGAGTAGGTCTTCGGCCTGTCGGCTTTTGTACCGTGAACATCCACTCTTAAGCCCGATACCGGCAGGGGCTTGTCCTTTGAACCAAATATGTTTGAAAGCACAACCAAGTCACCGCTCAGGAACTCGCTTACCGCATGGAGCTTTTTCTCCGTTGAGACTGCATCCGTATCGACAAGGAACTTCCCGAGCTTGTTGAT